>NZ_CP053831.1:1200000-1500000 GCF_013372205.1 Campylobacter mucosalis | reverse complement strand
GAAGTTCGCGAAGTAAGACAAAGGCTTGGAATTCGCACAGTTTTTAATGTGCTTGGGCCGCTTTTGCACCCAAATTTGGCACTAAAATATCAGCTTGTTGGCGTTTATCATCAACCAGTTTTAAACCTTTATGCACAGGTACTTAAAATTTTAGGTCGCAAACACGCCTTGGTCGTTCGTGGCAACGATGGTATGGATGAAATTTCAATTTGCGATGAAACGCGTGTGGTTGAGCTAAAAGATGGTGTGATAAGCGAATATTCTATAACGCCAGAGCAGTTTGGCTTTAAAA
The DNA here is from genome assembly GCF_013372205.1 of Campylobacter mucosalis. NCBI lineage: Bacteria > Pseudomonadati > Campylobacterota > Epsilonproteobacteria > Campylobacterales > Campylobacteraceae > Campylobacter > Campylobacter mucosalis. The sequence continues at coordinate 1,499,708 of NZ_CP053831.1, read as the reverse complement.
GGGCTTTGCACGATGAGATAAAGGGTGGCACTAGCGATGAAAATGCAAGGGATTTAGTGGCGATTTTGCGTGGTGAAGAAAAAGGTGCAAAACGCGATATAGTCGTGCTAAACGCTATGTTTGCGCTCTATACGGCAAATTTTGTAAAGTCGCCAAGTTTGGCAAAAGAGCTGATTTTAGAAGCGTTAGAGAGTGGCAAGGTTTATGAGTTTTTCAAGTCCTACACAGCTTAAAATTTGTGGCATAAAAACGCCAGATGAAGCGGCTAAAATTTTAGCCTTAAACGTTGATTTTATCGGTGTAATCTTTGCAAAAAGCAAACGACAAGTAGATATGATGACGGCTAGACAAATCGCAAATTTAGCTCATCAAAATGGCAAAAAATGCGTTGGCGTTTTTGCTAGTGGTAATCAAAGTTGTGACACAAAAATCACAGCTACCATTTCAAGTCAAAATCGCAACTCAAAGCCGTTACTTTCTTACGCATTTGGCTATGAGAGTGGCGAGTATGAAGTGCCTGAATTTAATAGCTTGTCGCAAGGACTGGCTTTGCCAGTTCGCGAAGTCCATAAGGGGACCCCACTTGTGGGGACTTTAGGTGGGCGGGGGGAGTGTAACTCCTTGTCGCAAGGACTGGCTTTGCCAGTTCGCGAAGTCCAAAACGACTGCGAGATAATGGAGATAGCCGAGTTTTGCGGACTTGATGTAGCACAAATTCACGGAGAAATTAGTGAGAATTTATATCTAAATTTAAAGGATTTAGGTTGTGAAATTTGGCAAGCTTTAAGCGTTGGCGAAGTGTTACCAAACGTAACAAAATTTGCTGATCTTGTGCTTTATGACTGCAAGGGCGAAAATTTAGGTGGCAACGGCAAGAGTTTTAACTGGAATTTGCTTAAAAATTTAAAGCCTTTTAGCTTTGGACTTGCTGGTGGCATAGGCGAAGAAAACGTGAGCGAAGCACTAAAATTTAACCCAAAAATCATTGATATAAACAGCAAAGTTGAAGATGAAAACCTGCAAAAAATACCCCAGAAGGTTGAGAGAATTTTACAAATTATAAAGGTTTATAATGTTTAAAAATTTTTGCAAATTAAACGTGCAAGGAAAATGTTTTCAAAATGAAACAATTTTGGAATTTTTTAAAGAAAATCATCATAGATTTTGCTTAATTTATGGCAAAAATGGAAGTGGCAAAAGCACCATTTCACAGGCATTTAATGCATTGAAAACTAATGATCCAAATTTCATAACAAGCAAAATTTTAGATAAAAGCAGCCAAGAAATAGAGCTTGCACAAGATCAAAAAGATCAAATTTTTGTCTTTAATGAAAAATATATTGATGAAAAAATCAAGATTAAAGATGATGGATTAGACGCAATAGTATTGTTTGGAGGTGCCGTAGAGATAGATACTAAGCTTAAAAAACTACAAAACATCTGTGATTTAAAGACAAATAGAAAAAACGAATACGAAAACAGGCTTAAAATATATAGCGAAATCCACAATACTGATAACCCACAAAAATATGAAAATAAAATAGTAGAAATTTTAAAAGCCGAATTTGCCGAAAGAGAAAGGGATATTTTAGGAAACAAAAATAAAATTTTACAAAATAAAACAATAGATTTTGCAAAAGATATTTTTAAAAATTATGCCACACAAGCAGACAAAGAGCAACTAAAAAGTGAATTTAATAACAAACTAAGTGAATATAAAAAAATAAGAAACGATATAACTTTTGATAGTAAAATAGAACAAATTAATATAAATGACATTAAAAGGCTTTTGTCATATCAAGTAAAACAAACATCGCTTAATGAAGAGCAAGAGCAAATAAAACAGGTTATACAAAATGAAGAAGTTACGCGAAACATTATGAGTAGCAATAGAGAGATTTGCCCATATTGTTTTTCAAAATTAACAAACGAATATAAACAAGAAATTTTATCTATTTTAGAAAACATCTTTAACAAAGATATACAAAATCATAAACAAGAGCTAGGAAATCAAAAAAATTTATTTAATAATTTTCAAATTCCAGAGCAAATGAATGAACTAGACAATAAACTATTTAGTGACACAAGGTTAAAACTAGAAGAGTTTAAAAAACAGCTAAACTCAAAAATAGATGAAAAAATTGAAAGGCCATTTGTGCCATTAGTCTTAGATGAAAATTTTGCAGATGAAATTAATCAAAAATTAGCGATTTTAGAGAAAAAGAGACAAGAATTTCAAGAGCAAAAAGCAAAGTCAAATGAGTTAAGATCCAAATTAGAGATATTAAATAAAAAAATAACCTTTTTGCAAATAGAGCAAGACTTTAAAGATTATCAAGAAAAGCTAAGAAATAAAAATGATTTAGAGAGCAAAAACGCTCACAACAACAAACGCTTAGAGTGCATAAAAAAACTTCAAGAGCAGTTAAACTCACAAAAAGCACAGATAAAAATAGCACAAGATCAGATTAATAAACATCTAAAATATATATTTTTTGATGAAAATAGATTGCAACTTGAAACAAAAGATGAACAATATGTTTTAAAATCAAAACAAAAAAGCGTAAAAACAAAAGATGTATCTACTGGTGAGCGAAACGCTATTGCACTTAGCTACTTTTTTACTGAAATTTTTTCTAATGAAAGCGAAAGTGAGCTTTATAAAAAGCCAAAATTTATAGTGATAGATGATCCAATTTCTAGTTTTGATTTTGAAAACAAAGTTGGCATTATGTCGTTTTTAAACTATCAGATAAAACAAATCATCAATGGTTGCAATACAAGTAAAATGGTAGTTTTAACACACGATTTAATGAGTGCATTTGATTTACAAAAAATTATTAGGGATTTGCCATTTTGTCAAAAGGAGCTAAAAGAACAAAATATGTTTGATTTTGATAAAAAATATTCAGAATACAAAATGCTTTTGCAAGAAATTTATAATTATGCCAACAACTCAACCGACAACACCAGTAATATAAGTATCGGCAATATTATGAGAAAGGTTTTAGAGGCATTTGGGACTTTTAATTATCAGTGTGGTATAGATAAAATCGTAACAGATGAATTAATTACATCAAATTTACAACCAGAAGAGAAAAAATATTTTGAAAATTTAATGTATCGTTTGGTGTTACACGGTGAAAGTCACGCAGAAAATAGGATAAAAGCTCTTGATTTTTTCTCACACATTAGCCAAGATGAAAAGATAAAAACTGCAAAGGATGTTTTATCGCTTTTATATTTATTACATAAAACGCATTTGCAAAAATATCTAGATGAGTCAGAAATAGAAAATATAAAAGAGTGGTCAAAGTCGTGCAAAAATTAAGAAAATTTCAAATAAAATAGTTAAATAAAAGGATACTAATGAACCCAAAATCATACTTCGGAAATTACGGCGGGCAGTTTGTGCCTGAAACTGCGATGTTTGCACTTGATGAGCTAGAAAATGCGTATGAAAAAATCGCAAAAACGAGCGAATTTAAAGCCGAGCTCGATGATTTGCTTAAAAATTATGTCGGTCGTCCAAGCCCACTTTATCACGCAAAACGTCTCTCAAAGCACTACGGACACGAGATTTACTTAAAGCGTGAAGACCTAAATCACACGGGTGCTCACAAGATAAACAACGCCCTAGCACAGGCACTTTTGGCAAAAAAAATGGGTAAAAAAAAGATTTTAGCCGAAACCGGTGCTGGTCAGCACGGCGTGGCGACTGCGACTGCGGCGGCACTTTTGGGCTTAGAGTGCGACGTTTATATGGGTGCGGTTGATATCGCTAGGCAGGAGCTAAACGCCTACCGAATGAAGCTTCTTGGCGCAAATTTGGTAAGCATAGATGAGGGCTTAAAAACGCTAAAAGAGGCAACAACAGCTGCCATTCAGGCGTGGGTAAATGAGATTGAGAGCGTATTTTACGTCATCGGCTCGGCAGTTGGCCCACACCCTTATCCGATGATCGTTAGGGATTTTCAAAACGTAATCGGACGTGAAACCAAGGCACAGCTAAACGAATATGGCGTCAAAGCCGACTACATCATCGCTTGTGTTGGTGGCGGTAGCAATGCGATTGGGATTTTTAATGAATTTTTAGCTGACACTAGCGTCCGTTTAGTAGGCATTGAAGCTGGTGGGCTTGGGGCGGACACGCCATATCACGCAGCTACGCTTACAAACGGCAGGGACGGCATTATCCACGGAATGAAAACGATCGTTTTGCAGGACAAATTTGGTATGATTGAAGAGGTTCATAGCATTTCAGCTGGGCTTGACTACCCGGGCGTTGGCCCACAGCACGCTCATTTACACACGAGTGGGCGCGTAAAATACGAAGCCATAACCGATGATGAGTGCATAAACGCCCTAAAACTTCTAAGCCGTTTAGAGGGCATAATCCCAGCCATTGAAAGCTCACACGCCCTAGCTTATCTTGAAAAACTCTGCCCAAATTTAAGTGAGAAAAAGACAATCATCGTAAATATTTCAGGCAGAGGCGATAAGGATATAAACACAATTATGAGCTATGAAAAAGGAAAAATTTATGGATAAAATCGCAAAAGCATTTGAAAATAAAAAGGCAAATATCGGCTATATCGTGGCTGGTTATCCAAGCGTTGATCATACAAAAGAGTTTTTAGCAAACTACGATGAAAGCTGCCTTGATCTGCTTGAACTTGGAATTCCTTACTCTGATCCTTTGGCTGATGGCAAACTAATTGCCGAGGCTAGTTTTAGCACGGCAGCAAAGGGCGTAAATACCGATACAATCTTTGAAATTTTAGATGATTGCAAGGGAAAATTCCACAAGCCAATCGTATTTTTAGTCTATTTTAATCTTATCTTTGCATACGGCGTTGAGAATTTTATCAAAAAAAGTGCAGAGTGTGGGGTTAGCGGATTTATAATTCCAGACTTACCTTTTGAAGAAAATGGCGAAGTTGCAAGGCTTTGCGAAAAATACAATCTAGCTCTCGTGCCACTAATTAGCGTGACATCAGCTTACAGGACTGATAAAATTTTAACTCGTGGTAGTGGCTTTATCTATGCTATCGGAGCTATTGGCGTAAGTGGCTCAAAGTCCGCTGGACACGAGCGTTTAGCTAAATTAGTCGGCGAGTTAAAGCAAAAAAGTGATCTGCCAGTTGCCGTTGGTTTTGGCATAAAAAACAAAGATGATGTTAAAGCCGTAAAATCATACGCAAACGGAGCGATAATAGGCACCCAGATTGTAAAATTAACAGCAAATTTTAGCGGTAATGAGTTAAATAAAAAGATAAGTGAGCTTTTTGGCTAAATTTAGAGTTGTTTTATAAACATAAAAGTATAATAAAAAATAAATCAAAACCCAAAGGGGAGAGTATGAAATCTGTTGTAGATAGTGCGGTAAAATTTCTTTGCACAAAAACGCTAGGCTTTGAAGTAGAAGACGCAAACACGCTAGGTAAGGGCTTTTATGGCTCAAGCATACCACTTTATAAAGACGGCGCGGAGTTTCATTTTTATCTATTTTTTAAAAAAGATACACTAAAACACTTTGCAAGGGCATTTTTTGGCTCAAAAGATTTGCAAGACGCCGATTTAGACGATCTTTGCAAAGAGATTGCAAATCAGATTGTTGGCAAGGCAAAGATTATTTTAAGCGAAACTGACGGCAGTAACTACAAACTTGGCACACCTGAATTTTTAGGCGAAGTGGCAAATTTTAACGTCAAACTTGATGAAAAACTAATCTATAAGATGAAAAACAGAACATTTCAAATAGGATTTAAAAAAGCATGAGTGAAGAAGAGGACGTAGTATTAGAGACGCTCTCTCCGCTTGGCCTGTTTAAAAGTTATGACGAGCTTATGGATATTAGCGTTGATTTTATCGCTGAGCTTGGCACGACAACCGTTAGCATAAAAGAGCTTATGAAATTTGAGCAGGGTTCGGTTATCGACCTTGAAAAACCAGCCGGCGAGAGCGTTGAGCTATACATAAATAACAGAATTTTTGGCAAGGGCGAAGTTATGGTTTATGAGAAAAACCTAGCGATTCGTATCAATGAAATTTTGGACTCAAAATCGGTAATTCAATACTTCAAAAAAGAGCTTTTATGAGAATTTTAATACTATTTTTTACATTTTTATTGCCAATTTTTGGTGCAAATTTACTAACTTATAATGTATACGAGAGAGTCGATAGAGTCGATATAATGCTTAGTTTTGACGCTCCTTATGAGGGCAATATTTTTCAAAAAAGAGAAAAAGACACGACCTCGCTTATATTAAATTCCCTAAGCTACGAAGAGAAAATTTCAAAAAACGTGAATTCTAAAATTTTTGATGAATTTTCGATTGAACCAAGGCAAAATTCTCTATCACTAAATTTAAAATCAAAAGAACCTATTGTCGTAAATGCTTCAAAAACAACCGATGGTTTTGGGCTTAGGATACGAGTGACCCCTAAAAATACACCACAGCAACTTCAAAATTTACCACAAGCAAGTGTGAGTTTGCAAACGGCACCAGAACAGAGTGAGCCAATCGTTGATACTAAGTATTTTATGGTGCTTGGTGTCCTTTTGGCGTTGCTTGTATTTTTGTTTTTGCTTAAAAAATTTATGATAGCTAAACAAAGCCCAAATATTAAAGCAAACAAAATCCAGCAAAAGTCGGCAAATTGGCTCTTTCCTAATCAAAATGCAGATGTAAATATCATATTTGAAAGACCACTTGATCAGACAAATAGGCTTGTTTTATTAAGTTATGAAAATAGAAAATATCTTGTGATTTTAGGCAGTTCAAACGTCCTTTTGGATCGTTTTGGTGAGGAAAATATCCAAAATGAGAGCGATTTTAGAGCCTTTTTTGAGGAGAATAAAAAGAAGCTAGGTGCGTTTTTGCAAGATAGACAGAACAATTTAAATAGTTACAAAGATAAGCTTGATATTGAACAGTAGTGAGATTTAACAAAATTTTTTCATATTAAGGCAAGATTTAGTTTAAATAGATATAATTTCGCAATTGATAAATTTTATTACAAGGAGAAAATTATGTTAGTAACAAAAAAAGCACCTGACTTTACAGCTGCAGCAGTTTTAGGAAACAATCAAATCGTAAATGATTTTAACCTTTATAAAAATATAGGCGAAAAGGGTGCAGTGGTGTTCTTTTATCCTATGGACTTTACATTTGTTTGTCCAAGCGAAATTATAGCGTTTGATAAAAGATATGATGAGTTTAAGGCTCGTGGTATTGAGGTTATAGCAGTGTCTTGCGATAATCAGTTCTCACACTTTGCGTGGAAAGAGACACCGGTAAATAAAGGTGGTATCGGTAAAGTTCGCTTCCCAATCGTAGCAGATATGACAAAATCTATCGCTCGTGGCTTTGATGTTCTTATCGAGGAGGCTGGTGTAGCACTTCGTGGATCATTCTTACTTGATAAAGACGGAACCGTTCGCCACGCAGTTATAAACGACCTACCACTTGGCAGAAACATCGATGAGATGATAAGAATGGTAGATACAATGCTGTTTACAAATGAGCACGGCGAAGTTTGCCCTGCTGGTTGGCATAAAGGCGACGCTGGTATGAAGCCAAACACAGAAGGCGTTGCTGACTATCTTTCTAAAAACGAAAGCAAACTATAATAAACAAATCCAAAGGGCGAGATAATCGCCCTTATCTTCAAATTTCCTTATATATTTAAAAGCAAATCTGTGTTATAATCTTAAAAAAATTCGGAGCTTATTATGGGTCTGGACGAGAAAATTTACGATTTAAAACAGCTGTTTTTAGCCAATGTTTTAAAATTCTGCACACAAAATCCAAAGATTACAAATAAAGACTATTTGGTTGAAATTTTTGATGAGATTTTTAACCATATCGTGACAAATAGTGCCAATTTAGAGAGCACAAAAACTAAAATTTCTAGCCTAGATGAGCAGACCTTTAGTGCTGTTTTAAATTTTACCCTTTTAAATTTGATTTTAAGCTATAATGATAAAGATGATTTATTAGGATTAGTAGGCAATGTCCGTACGTTTGTTAGCAGTTTAGAAAAGCAAGAGCCAGAAGAGAGTCTGGTATATGAGCATCCGATAAATAGCTTTAAGCGTATGCAAGATGACGGCACGGACATAGTTTTTTTAAATTTGTATGATGGCGTAAATATCTCTTATCAAGGGCATATCGTTGAGATTGACGATAGTAGCGTTGTTTTTAGCGTTGATATAATGCAAATTTTAGCAATGAAACAAGAAAAAAACGCCTACATTGTAAAAAATAGTCATCTTGCTAAGCACATTAAAGCTGAAATTTTAGAGATTAATATCGCTGATGAGTGCGTAAGGCTTGGAAATTTTACATACATTGATAAGATGAGTGCTAGTCTTAGAACCTCTCCACGCGTTCATCCCTCAAGCTTTACAAGGGTCAAACTTACTGGAAAAGAGCTTAGTTTAAATGGCAACATCTATGATATATCAAAAGGTGGCTTAAGTGTGCTTGGTTCACAGGATTTGAAATTTGATGAGAAGGAAATTTTAAACGCAAATTTTGATATATTTTTAGACTCATCTGAACCGACAAATATAAATTTAGAGCTAGAGCTAGTCGCACAGATAAACTATAACGGCTTTATGCGATATTGTATGCAACTAACGCCAAACAACGATACAAAAGTATTTGAAAATTTCATAGATAGGCGGGTTGATGAAACCCTTGAAGAGTTAAGAAAACAAGTAAATTTATACAGGTAAAATAATGAAAACAATACAGGAAAATTTAAAACTATTTTACGTTGGACTTAAGGATAGCGAGCCGTTTTTTTACAAAAACAAGGATCTAACTACCCACGCAGCTATCATCGGTATGACTGGTAGTGGAAAGACCGGACTTGGCATTACTTTGCTTGAAGAGGCGTGTATAGATAATATTCCAAGTATTATAATCGACCCAAAGGGCGATATGACAAACCTTGCTTTGGCTTTTAGCGATTTAAGCCCCGATGAGTTTTTGCCATTTATCGATGAAAATGAAGCTCAAAATAAGGGCTTAAGCCGTGAGCAAATGGCACAAAGCGAGAGTGAAAGCTGGAAAAAGGGCATTGAAAATAGCTTTCAAAGCTTAGAAAGAGTAAGAAATTTCAAAAATAGTGCAAATTTTACTATCTATACTCCAAAGAGCCAAGCTGGTGTCGGAGTGGCACTTTTAAGCGATTTTGCTTGTCCAAAAATCACTGATGATGAGAGCTTTGTGGCTTATATAAACTCGCTTTCGGCCTCGGTTTTGTCGCTTATTGGCATTAGTGATGAGGATATGAGCTCAAAAGAGCAGCTGCTTATTTGTGCGATATTTGATACAAAATTTAAAGAGGGTAGGGACGTTAGTATCGAAGAACTCATAGGCTTTATAGCTAATCCTCCGTTTGCAAAAATAGGCGTTTTTGACGTTGAAACATTTTATCCAAGTAGTGAGCGTATGAAACTTGCTATGAAGATAAATGCACTTCTTGCAAGTCCTAGCTTTAAGGGCTGGAGTGAGGGCGATAGGCTTGAAATTTCAAAAATGCTCTTTGATGAAAATGGCAAAGCAAAGTGCAATATTTTTACGATCTCTCATTTAAATGACGCCGAGAGGATGTTTTTTGTTACGCTTTTATTAAATGAGATAATAGCTTGGATGAGGACAACAGAGGGAACTAGCTCACTTCGTGCGATTCTTTATATGGATGAAATTTTTGGCTTTTTCCCGCCAAATGCAAATCCGCCGTCAAAAACACCTATGCTCACGCTTCTTAAACAGGCTCGTGCGTTTGGTTTAGGCTGTATCCTTAGCACCCAAAACCCTGTCGATCTTGATTATAAGGGACTTAGCAACATAGGCACTTGGTTTATAGGAAGGCTTCAAACGGCTCAGGATAAAGCCCGTGTCATAGACGGATTAACTGGAATTTCAGGCTCTGGTGCGGAAAAATCAGACATAGAAAATATCATATCAAATTTAGCCAAACGCCATTTTTTGGTAAAAAATATAAACGAAGATGGCTTAAATGTCATAAGCACACGCTGGGCGTTAAGCTATCTAAAAGGACCGCTCTCTCGTGAGCAAATTTCAAATTTAATGAGCGAAAGAAAAGCCAACTCAAACACCATTCACGATAAAGTGACAAACAAAACCAGCGTAAAGCCAATACTCTCAAACCAAATAGAGCAAATTTTTGCCATAAGCGAGTCAAATACGCTTAAACCATCTTTGTTTGCGAGTGCAAAGGTAAGATACTATGACGCTAAAAAAGGCGTTGATGTCGTTAAAAATGTTAGCTATATTTACGCTCTTGACGAGGCTCAAAATGGCATTGAGTGGGAACAAGCCAGTCAAAATGCACACGTTAGCATAGGCACTCAGCGTGATGGTGTTAGCTATGAAATTTTACCAAGCTTTATACAAAGTGCTAAGAATTTTAGCACTTTTGAACGCGACTTTAAAGATTTTGTATTTAGAAGTGAAAGACTTGAGCTATTTGAGGCAATGGGCTTAAACTCAGATCCAAATGAGAGCAAAGAGCAATTTTATATAAGACTATCAGACAGGTGCAATGAAATTTTAGAGGCTAAAACTGCTGAGTTAACCAAGAAATTTGAAGCCGAGAAGCTTAAGCTAGAGGATAAGCTGAACAAAGCTGCTGTAAAACTAGAAAAAGAGCAAAGGGAGATGAAGGCAAGTGGACTTGACGCTGTCATTAGTATCGGAGCTAGTTTGCTTGGTGCGTTTTTGGGTGGCTCAAGGGGCATTAGCAAGACTAGTGTTGGCAAGATAGCAACTGGTGTTAAAAGTGCAAACAAAGTTCTAAAAGATAGAGATGACGTAAAGCTTAGCGAACAGAGTGTAGATGAGCTAAATGCTAGGATTGACTTGCTTTTAGAGGACTTTAATCAAGAAGTATCAACGCTAAAGTCTGCCTATGATATTGAAAATTTAAAGCTAAATGTCATATCTTTAGCTCCTAAAAAAAGCGATATTTATGATGAAAAAATAGTGCTTTTATGGAGATAATTTATAAAATCATCAGCAAATTTTAACTATCATCTGCGTTTTTAAAGGTAGAAAATGAACGAAAATTTAATAGCTTATTTGGTTGCTTATGTTTTAGGTGGTATTCCGTTTGGTTTGATATTTGGTAAAATTTTTGCAGGTGTTAATATTACGGAGTCTGGTAGCAAAAGTATTGGTGCTACAAATGTCTTGCGAGTATTAAAAGAAAAAGATCCAAAACTTGCTAAAAAAATAGCCGTCTTAACCATCGTTTTTGACGTTTTAAAGGGACTTTTGCCACTTGTTATCGGTAAGACAATGGGGCTTAGTGAACACACCCTTTGGGCTATGGCGGTGCTTTCGGTGGTAGGACACTGCTTTTCGCCGTTTTTAAAATTTGAGGGTGGCAAAGGCGTGGCAACTGGTGCTGGAGTTCTTGGATTTTTTCTTCCTATTGAGCTTCTTATCGCACTTGTTGTTTGGTTTGTGGTTGCAAAAGTGCTTAAAATAAGCTCATTAGCCTCGCTTTTGGCACTCCTAGCACTTGTAATCTCTAGTTTTATCGTAAGCCCACAAGCCAATATACACTCACACGCACCAATCTTAATAATCGCATATATCGTGTTTTACAAGCATATTCCAAACATCAAGCGACTGTTTAGCGGAGAAGAAAAAAAGGTAATATGACAACTACGCTTATTAAGGATTATGAGTTTAGCACTATTATAGGTATGCTTGATTTTGAACGCACGACACCACAAAAGGTTCGTGTAAATGCGAGTTTTACGAGTAATGGCTTTATTGATTATGTGCAGGTTATAGATTTTATTGAAAATTTTTACAACGAGCAGAAATTTTTAAGCGTTGAGGAGTCTGTTGAAGAAACTTCAAAGGCTTTAAAGCAAAAATTTGCAAATTTGTGCACACTAAATTTTGAAATTTTAAAAACTGAGATTATAAAAAATGCTCTTGTTGGTGCGAAAATAGAGAGGATTTTTTAAAAATTTATTAAATTATCTTGAGAATTTGCTTAATTTTTGCTATAATCTCGCTTAAATTTTACACAAGGATAGAAAATGAGAATTCTGATAGTTGAAGACGAAGTAACGTTAAATAAAACTATTGCAGAGGGCTTACAAGAGTTTGGTTACCAAACTGACAGCTCTGAAAATTTTAAAGATGCTGAGTATTACATAGGCATTAGAAATTATGATTTAGTTCTAACTGATTGGATGTTGCCTGATGGCGACGGCGTTGATTTGATAAACGTTATAAAGCATAAATCTCCTAGAACATCTGTTGTTGTGGTATCTGCAAAAGACGATAAAGATAGCGAGATTAAGGCACTTAGAGCCGGTGCTGATGACTATATCAGAAAGCCATTTGATTTTGATGTTTTGGTTGCTCGTTTAGAGGCACGTCTACGCTTTGGTGGCACAAATATCATTAAGATAGATGACCTTATTATTAATCCAGATGAAGAAAAAATTACATATCTTGGCAAAGAGATAGAGCTAAAAGGTAAGCCGTTTGAGGTTTTAACTCATCTAGCTCGTCACTCAGATCAAATTGTAAGTAAAGAGCAGTTGCTTGACGCGATTTGGGAGGAGCCAGAGCTTGTTACTCCAAATGTTATAGAAGTAGCCATAAATCAAATTCGCCAAAAAATGGACAAGCCATTAAATATCTCTACTATTGAAACAGTTAGAAGACGTGGATATAGATTTTGCTTTCCCAAAAAAGCTTAAGAACTAGATTTGTCCTGCAACTAGCGTCCACTTCAGCGATGTTAGTTGCTATTATTTCGGTAATGCTTTATTATTACATAAGGATTACCATATTTGAAGTGGTCGTGCAGGGGCTTGGAAATGAAGCTAAAATTTACGCCGAGCAACCACATAAGTTTAATCCGCAAAACTCACAGAAATTTATAATCCAAATACCAAACAAACTACAAACTACAGCCGAAGTTATAAGCTCTAGTTTGCCAAATCAAAAGCCATATTATGTGTTTATTGACGGCAAAAATGAAAGCTTTGTTGAGCTTTATTATCCATTAGATATGACAACGCACCTAAAGTTGGTAAAAAATACAAAAACCCAAAGCGATATAATCGATCAAATTTTAATAGATATGCTAATCGTAAATGCAACAGCCATTGCCTTGGTGATATTTTACGCTCTATTTCTTTCAAGAATGCTTCTTGTGCCAATTAAAAATTTGTCGTTAAAGCTTGGCAAATTAAACGAACACTTCTTGCAAGAGATAGATACCAAAAAGCTTCCTACGGAATTTCAGGGTTTGGGTAACACCATAAACAAGCTAATTGGTCGTATTCATACTTTTGTTGAGTATCAAAAGGAGCTATTTATAGGCACGGCACACGAGCTTAAAACACCTTTGGCTGTTATGAAAACTAAAAATGAGGTTACCCTTTTAAAACCAAGGGAGCCAGAAAAATACGTAGAGGCGTTAAAATCAAACAACGAAGCTATCAATGGTATGAATAAGATGATAGGCTCTATTTTAGAGATTGGCAGACAAGAGGGTGCTCAGTTTGAAGAGCCTGTGGATATCGATATGATAGGGTTTTTAAAAAAACTTGGAGAGAATTTTAAAATTTTAGCTCATCAAGAGAGTAAAACGATAGAACTTGAGTTAAAGCCTGAAATTTTTAACCTAAAACTTCAGCCGACTCTGCTTACTCACGTTCTTCAAAATTTTGTCCAAAATGCTATAAAATTTTCTCCACCACAAGGGGTTATTAAAATCACATCAAGACTAGATGATAAGAATTTCATCATTGAAGTTTTAGATGAGGGCGACGGTATCGATGAGAGCAAGGATTTATTTGCTCCTTTTAAGCGATATGGCGATAAGGGTGGTAGTGGACTTGGGCTGTTTTTAGCAAAGGGTGCGGCACAGGCTCTTGGCGGCGATGTGAGCATTAAAAATAGAGCCGATACAAAGGGTGCAATCGCAACATTTATCCTACCAGCACGAAAAAGGAATAACTAATGGCAAAACGAACTGCAGTAATTGACCTTGGTTCAAATTCTATGCGTATGGCTATATTTGAACGCACTTCGCGTTGGGCGTTTTTTATACTTGGCGAATACAAGATGAAGGTTAGGCTAGGCGAGGGTGGTTACTCAAACGGCAGTATTATATCTGAAAGCTCAATGCAAAAGGCATTTAACGCATTTTATGAGTTCAAAAGTATCGCAAAAAGTTATAAGTGTAACAAAATTTTCTGTGTTGGCACTAGTGCACTTCGTGACGCACCAAATTCCAAAGAGCTTATCGCAAAAGTTTTTAAAGAGCTTGGTATAAATATCAAGGTTATAAACGGCACAGATGAAGCCACTTATGGTGCAATTGCCGCAAAGACATTACTAACACCAATCAAAAACGCCGTAACTATCGACATAGGTGGTGGCTCAACCGAACTAGCTCTTATAAAAGATGGAGCGATAGAAGATGCCGTTTCGCTTGATATTGGCACGGTTAGATTAAAGGAGCTTTTTGGCGATAAAGAGCAATCAAAATCGGCAAAATTTATCGAGCAGATAGTTGCAAATATCCCTAAAAATTTCAAATCTGAAAATTTAATAGCTATCGGTGGTAGCCTAAGAGCGATCTCAAGTGCGATAATGTCAAAAAATAGCTATCCGATAAACACCATACACGGCTTTTGCTACCAGCTTGAAGCAAATAAAAATTTCATCGAAAGCATTGCTAACTCGACGATAGACGAGCTTGAAAATTTTGCCATAAAGAAAGATAGGTTTGATACGATAAGAGAGGGTGCTAGTATATTTTTAGCCATTGCAAAGCAAATTGGTGCTAAGAGCATACACACAAGTGGCGTTGGGGTTAGAGAGGGTGTTTTCTTGAGTGATTTTTTACGCAAAAGCTCAAAAAATAGCCTAGCAAACAGCATAGCGAGTTTGCCAAAAGGGCTAAATATCAGCCTAAAAAGTCTGCAAGATAGATTTTGTCTAAGCAGTAACAAAAGTGTCACACGCTATGCAAAGGATATATATGAAACACTTTTACCGCTTCACAAATTAGATGGCAAATATAAGTCCGAGCTTTTAGACGCGTCTAGAATTTATAATATTGGCGTTGATATCGGTTTTTATTCTGATCATATAAGTTCGGCATTTATGGTGCTTAATGGACTAAATTTCGGCTTTACGCATGAGCAAAAAACCCTAATCGCAAACATAATTGCCACAAATGGCAAAAAAGTAGCCTATGAGTATGAAAAATATAAAAATTTACTACCAAAACAAGATATCATAAGGTGGCTCAGCTTTATTTTGGCACTTGCTAGATTACTAAATGTAAGCAAAGCCGAGGCAAAACTCGCATTTGAGCTAAAAAATCATACACTTTATATTAGCGGTGCTAAACAGCTAAATATGGCAAAAGAAGAGATAAAAAAGCTATCTAAACCAGACACATTTGCTATTAGCTTTATATAAATTCATAAACGCATTTTTTTTGATAATAGTTTTTATTTTGTATAAAGCTTTTGTCTGATAAACTTTCGTAATTTCAATTTTAGACTGGATTTAATATGTGTAAAATTTTAAAATTTTTTATCATACTTCTCATGCCTGTGATTTTATTTGCAGAGCAAGACTATTTAAAGGTTGCGCAAAATATCAAAGACGCGTTTGTTGTCGTTATAAACGAGTATAAAGCTGGTAATGTCCAAAAGGCTGTTGCTGAAACACAAAACGCGTATTTTGGGCATTTTGAGTATATAGAGAGTGGCATTAGGATAAATATATCTGCTAAAAAATCCTACGCTATGGAGAAGCAGTTTGGCGATATTAGAAAGGCGATAAAAGCTGGTGAGAGCATAGAAGCCGTCCAAGCTAGAATAGACAGGCTAAATGCAGAGATTGAAGAAATTTTACCAAAAATCATAGGCGGGCATAAGCTAGTTGGCGAGTATTCTCAAGCTACACAAAATGTAGCACAGCTTGATCCGTCAAATTTCCCGCCGAAGTGGAAATTTGTATTTGAGAGCATTAGACAAAATTTTGATGATGCGATACAAAGCTATAATGATGACAAAAAAGATATAGCAAAAACTACTATAAATTCCCAAGCTAAATTTCAAAACTACCGAAACACAAAGCTAGAAGAGGCTATCCGCAAACAAATAAAAGACGGACAAAGCATAGACGCTGAGATACAAAGAAAGATGGGAGAGGCGATAAGTGGCGTTAATAACGGCATTAGTAAAGATGATTTTGCAGCAAAGCTAGACAGCATAGAAAAGCTCATTTTTGACGCCATATCTGCTCTGCCTGCTGGCTCTGATGCCATAGCTAATGTTGAGCTACCAACTGATGTCGAGCAAAGCAGTGCTGATTTTGCTCCGGTGGTAAAAAATATCAATGATAAAATGCTAGCGGTTTTAAGCGAGTATAAAAATAAAAATGTAGATAAAGCTATGGGCGACGCTCAGGATATTTATTTTGATGAATTTGAAGCTAGTGGTATGGAAAATAAAGTTGGTGCCATAGATGTAAATTTAAAGACAAATATCGAAGGAAGCTTTAGCTCCATCGTTGCCTTAATGAAATCAGGCAAGAGTGAAGATGAGATAAAAACAGCTATGGATAAGCTATCAGCTCAGCTTGATGAGGCATTAAAGCTTACAAGTGGCTCTAGTTCGCCGTGGTCGCTATTTATATGGTCGCTTACGATTATTTTGCGTGAAGGATTTGAAGCCTTAATAATAGTCGCTGCTGTAGTTACATATCTTGTAAAAACGGGCAACGTTTCAAAAATGGGCAAGATCGTTTATAGCTCAGTAGGCGTGGCTGTTATCTTAAGCTTTGTGATGGCGTGGATAATGAATATCATCTTTGGTCAAGCAGCAGGACAAAAGCGTGAGCTTATGGAGGGCATTACAATGCTTGTGGCTGTTGCACTTTTGTTTTATGTCGGCTTTTGGCTTCTTTCAAACGCAGGTGCAAAGAAATGGAATGAGTATATTAAAAGCCAGGTTGATGAATCCCTAAGTGCAAATTCTGCGACTGCTCTTTGGTGGACGGTATTTTTAGCTGTGTTTAGAGAGGGTGCCGAGACTGTTTTATTCTATCAAGCACTTATATTTGACGCTAAAGACGTGGCTGGATATAGTATGATAGCTGGTGGTTTTGCAGTTGGTCTTGTTGTGTTACTTGTTGTGTATTTTGTGTTTAAGTTTTTTGCTATTAAAATTCCTATCAAGCCATTTTTTATTTTTACGTCCACAATTATTTTTTATATGTCGATTGTTTTTGTCGGAAAGGGTATTATGGAGCTTGTTGAGGGTAAGGTTTTTGTGCCTACGACGATTGACGGGCTTAAATTCCCGCAGTGGGCTGGAAATTGGCTAGGACTTCAGCCATATTATGAAAGTCTTGTGCCACAAATTTTAATGATTTTAGCACTTATTGTTGGCATAGTAATTATAAAATCAAAACAGAAAAAATCTATTTAAAGGAGAAAAAAATGAATAAATTTTTAAGTTCAGCCGTAGCTTTGGCTTTAGCTGGTAGTGTTGCATTTGCCGGAGAGCACCCAATTGGTGAGCCTGTTGAGATTAATGGTATGGAAATTGCTGCTGTTTATCTACAACCAATCGATATGGAGCCAAAAGGTGTTGATCTAGCTCCTAGCCAGGCTGATATCCACCTAGAAGCTGATATCCACGCTATTAATGGAAACAAAAATGGATT
This sequence comes from Campylobacter mucosalis, assembly GCF_013372205.1. NCBI lineage: Bacteria > Pseudomonadati > Campylobacterota > Epsilonproteobacteria > Campylobacterales > Campylobacteraceae > Campylobacter > Campylobacter mucosalis. The sequence goes on along the minus strand of NZ_CP053831.1, from coordinate 1,481,937 downwards.
TGGCGAGGGCGAGTGGATACCATATTTGAAGATAGACTACACTCTTAAAAACCTTGATAATGGCAAGGTAAAAAAAGGTGCGTTTATGCCTATGGTTGCGGCTGACGGCCCACACTATGGTGCAAACATCAAAATGGATACTGGCGTAGGTAACTATGAAGTGAAATTTGACATTAAAAGCCCTGAGTCACAAGGCTTTGGTCGCCACGCAGATAAAGAAACTGGAGTTGGCAAGTGGTTTGAGCCATTTAGTGTTACTTATAACTTCGCTTGGACAGGTGGCCCTGTTAAGTAATTTTTCGGGCGGAATTTATCCGCCTAATCTCATCTTATAGGGTTTTTTATGTCTATTTTTTTTACTCAAGTTATCTCTGCTCTTTTAGGCTTTGTCCTTTTTGCTGCTTTAAATGACAAAACAAAATATCTAAGAACTATCTTTTTGCCATCTTTTTTTGGTATTGTGGTTGGAATTTTAATTTTTAAAATCGCTAGATACGTACTTGTTGACGCTTCTGTTGAGGTGTTTTTTGACTGCGTGGGTCTATTTGCTCTGTTTGTGGCTTTTATTTGGATATTTTTTGAGTTTAAACCAGCAAAAATTTTAACCTTTTTTACTCTTGGTGTCTGTTACGCAGTTGCATATTCATCGGCTAGTGCGTTGTTTCCTTTATTTGCAGGAGAGCTTTTAGATACACAAAGCGTAATTAGCTTCTTTTTAATGCTTTTTGCGATGATTTTGCTGGTATTTTTATACTTTTTTATCTTAAATTTAAAAGATAGCATAAGTAGTGTCATTTTGAAATTTTTAAATATCTTGGTTTTGCTTTTGCTTATTTTTGAAAAGATGTCAATCACGACACTCCAGCTTATGAGACTTGGAAGCATACCTACGCAATCCTGGCTACTTTCGCTTGTTGCAAAGGGTATATATGTTTCTAGTTTTTCGGCTTATTTTTATCTATTTATCATCGCTGTTTTGGCTTTTTTAAGCTTTAATAATAGACCTTTGTTGCCAAACAAATTAGAGGTTGGCTCTGTAGCGTATAGATTCGTTTTAGCAAAGCTAAATTTCATCATCTCAAACGCAAAATCAGCCTTTATCTTAAGCCTTATAAGCCTTGTTTTTATGCTATATTATGATCTTTACGCATCTCGTCCACCACAAATTTCAGAGCCTATTTTGGTAGAACCAAAGGATGGGAAATTTAGATTTGATGTAGAAATGTTAAGTGATAACAAGCTTCACAGATATGCTTATATTACCGATGAGGGCAAGGAGGTTAGGTTTTTCTTGCTTAACCGCTTTGCTGATAGAACCTCGCCTGTGATAGTGTTTGACGCTTGTATGATATGTGGCGATATGGGCTATGTAAAACGCGGAAATGACCTTATATGTATAGCTTGTAACGTGCGTATTTTCTTGCCTTCTGTTGGCAAAGAGGGTGGTTGTAATCCTATCGTAATGCCATATAAATTTGATGGCAAAACTATTGAAGTCGAGCTTGACACCATACTAGGTGGTGCAGGTTTTTTCTCAAAAGTTGTTGAAAAAATGGTTACAGACCCTGTAAGTCGCAAAAAGGTAAGCAACCTAACATCAAGCTCGTATTTATACTACGACCGCGTTTATTTTTTTGAAAACAACCAAACTCAGGCAGAATTTGAAGCAAATCCGCAAAAATATGTTGATACAAACGGAACTCTAAAATGAAAAATATGCAACTTAGAATAATAAAAAGCTCCATAACTGGCTCAAGAGTACAAAAAACTATGGCATTTATAACGATATGTCTAGCTACCACTCTAATTGCTTGTATGCTAAATATAACGCTAAAAATAGGCGATGAGGTGGCTAGTGAACTTAGAGGATATGACTCAAATATCGTTGTTTTGCCTCGTGGCGAGAGTCTTAGCGTTGAGATAGAAGGTAGAAATTTCACCCCTTTAAAGTCGCAAAATTTCTTGCCAGAGGAGAATTTACACAAGATAAAAGAGATATTTTGGCGAAATAATATCGTAGCATTTGCGCCATTTTTACAAGTTGATATAAACGCTAGTAGCGGTAAGAGTTATAAAATTTTAGGCACATATTTTGATAAAAATATAGGCGTTAAAGACGAACCCGAGTTTAGCACTGGCGTAAAGACACTCTATGGCTTTTGGGGCATTCAGGGCGAGTGGGTCAAAGATGACAGTGTTGATGAAATTTTAGTTGGCGATGAGTTAGCTAAAAGAGAAAATTTCAAAGTTGGGGACAAAGTCAAACTTGGCTCTTATGACGTGAAAATAGTTGGAATTTTAAAAGGTGCAAGTGAAGATAGTGGTAAGATTATAAGCTCTCTAAAATTAGCACAACTTTTATCGGATAAGCCTGGCAAATTTCAAAAGGCTGAAGTTTCTGCAATGACTATACCTGAAAATGACCTGTCTCTAAAGGCACGTAGAAATTTAGATGATTTAGATAGTCTTGAGTATGATAAGTGGTACTGTTCAGCTTACGTAAGCTCGATCGCGTTTCAGATAGAAGAGGATTTTGCCGGAGTTAGTGCAAAGCCAAATTTGCAAGTTAGCGAGGCAGAGAGTAATATCGTAAAAAAGATACAAAGTCTAATGGGAATCGTAAGTATCATCGCTCTTATCGTATCAGCCATTGGCATTACATCTTTGATGACGAGTGAAATTTACCGTAGAAAAAAAGAGATTGGGTTATTAAAGGCGATTGGTGCTAGTAATTTTGAAATTTACGCCCTGTTTGCTAGCGAGAGCCTTGTTGTGGCATTTATCGCTGGTATAGCCGGGACTTTTTTAGGATATGCTCTAAGCTATTTAGTAGCTTACGCCATATTTGCACACGGCATTGGTATTGCGTGGATAGTTATGCCTATATCGGTTGCTTTTGCCCTGCTTATCTCGGTTGTAGGCTCACTTGCTCCGATGAGAAGTCTTATAAAATTACTACCAGCAGAGGTGCTATATGACCGCAAATAAATTTTTTATAAATACGATTTTTAAAAGCATTAAAAACGGCTCATCTCGTGTCGCGGTCATTGCTATATCTATACTTTTAGGTTCTTGTGTTTGTGGGGCTTTTATAAATGTCTATCTTGATATAGACTCAAAGGTTTCAAAAGAGCTTAAAACTTATGGTGCAAATATGATATTTTCTCCAAAAAATTTAGACGATGACACGATAGATGAGAATAAATTTGAAAATTTGCTAGTTAAGATACCAAACGAAAAGCTAAGAGGTGCTAGCGGGTATTTGTTTGCTCAGGCAAATATAGGCCCTACAAATGCCATTTTAATGGGCGTGAAATTTAGCACACTAAAGGTAGTTAAGCCGTTTTTAGACATAAGAGATGGTGCTATGATAAATCTAGATTTTGATGATAAAAATGCACTTATTGGTGTGGATTTAGCAAAACAGGCTGGATTTAAGGTCGGCGATGAGATAGATTTGCGTGCTATTGGCTCAAATTACGGCGAAAAGGTTAGGATAAAAGGAGTCGTCGCAACAGGCGATAAAGAGGATGGGCTTCTTATTGTCTCTTTAGCTTTAGCACAAAAAATCGCGTCCCAGCCAAATAAGATAAACTACGCAGAAGCCGTTGTGGATGGTAAATTTGATGAGATAAACCAACTTTCAAAAGAGATGAGCGTGGATGAAATTTTGGCAAAACCAGTCGCAAAGGTTTCAAAATCTGAAGGGCTTATCCTAGATAAAATAAAACTTTTAATGGCTCTTGTTTCGTTAGTCATACTTTTAATCACGTCAATGTGCGTAAATACGACGCTTTCTGCTATTTTGCTTTCACGCTCTCGTGAGATTGCCTTGCTTAGAGCTATAGGGGCTAGTAGAAAAAATGTGCTAAATTTATTTGGCGCGGAAACGTTTATTATAGCGTTTATGTCGGCTGTTACGGGTGCTTTTTTAGGATATGTGTTGGCTCAAATTTTAGGATATGCGATATTTGATTCTAGTATTGATTTTAGATGGCTAAGTGTGCCAGTGGCTACTGCTCTTTCGCTATTTTTTGCAGCTCTTGCCGCGTTTTATCCGATAAAAAGAGCGTTAAATAGCAAAATGGCAGAAATTTTAAGAGGAGAGTAGATGAATGCTATTGAGGTAAAAAATATATGTAAATTTTTTGGCGATGTAAAAGCATTAAATGATATAAATTTTGAGGTAAAAAGGGGCGAGTGGGCTAGTATTATGGGCCCAAGCGGTAGTGGCAAAAGCACCCTTGTAAATATCCTATCGCTTATGGATACTCCAACGTCTGGATCGTATCTAGTGGGCGGGGAGGATGCTAGTTGTTTAGATGATGAGCAGACGCTAAAATTTCGCCGTGAAAAGATAGGGCTTATATTTCAGCAGTTTCATCTAGTCCCATACCTAAATGCACTTGAAAATGTGATGATATCTCAGTATTATCATAGTGCTGTAGATGAGGAGCAGGCAAAAAAAGCACTAGAAGCTGTGGGGCTTTCTCACAGGCTTGATCACTTGCCTAGTCAGCTAAGCGGTGGCGAACAGCAACGCCTTTGTATTGCAAGATCGCTTATAAATGACCCTGAAATTTTAATCGCAGATGAGCCAACTGGCAACCTAGATGAGGCAAATGAAAAGATCATACTTGATCTGTTTTGCAAACTAAGAGGCGAGGGTAAGACTATACTTTTAGTCACTCACAACCCAGAGCTTGGCGAATATGGCGATAAGATAGTTTATTTAAGACACGGCAGATTAGAAAACATCCGCCAAATTTCAAAATAGTAGGTTTTATGAGAAAATTTTTATTGTTTTTTATCGCATTTTTTTTAAGTGCTTGTGTGAGCGAATATGACAAGCATCATATTACACTAAATGATCCAAACGGCGTAGATACGCAATTCTCTCCAAAAGATAAGTCGTTAAAGATAGATAACAAGCCGTTTTTGCTATTCTTTTTTGGCTTTGATTGTGGGGTTTGTAAAAAGCAAATTCCTGACTTAAACGAGCTTTATATCCAGTATGCTAATGATATAAATTTTATCGCGATACTTGGTCCTAGCAAGGGTTTTGATAAAGATATGGCACTTTTAAACGAGCACAATGTAAAATTTAAGAGTATAAGTGATAAAATTTCGGTTGATTATTTTAGCAAGGCTGTTGGCGGAGTTATGGGTGTTCCTGTCGTTTATATATATGATAAAAATGGCAAAATGCGTTCTAAATTCATAGGTCTTACTCCAAAAAGTGTGCTAGAAAAAGAGATAAAACTCGCTTTATAAGGCAAAAAATGAAAAATTTTCTTCTAGCTATCTTTGTAGCTATATCGTTTAGTGCGTGTGCTAGAGGCATTCCGTCTATATCTGCAAGCACTTCAGAGCCAATGTTTGTCACTCCAAAAAGTGGCGAAAATAGGGTTTTTGTAATGTTTAAAAATAGTGCTGGTATATCTGAAAACAACACAACAACATACGTTGTAAATGAATTTGTAAAAAATGGCTTTGTGTTAGCTGATGATATAAAAAATGCTGATTTTGTCGTACTTGGCGATGTGATTGGATTTCAAAGAGTTGAGGTTAGAGACTATGACGCGTTTATGAATTTTGGCTTTGGCAGAAGGTATAGTAGTATTGGTTTTGGCTTTCCGCTCTTTAGGGATTATGATGAGAGTTACACAAATAGCTACTATTATCAGATGAGTGCAAGTGTGCAAATTAAGACAAAAAATGGCGACACAAAAAGCACAAATATAAGCTTAAAAAGTGGCGGACACACTTACTCGCCAAGCTATATTTTGCCATATTTTAATGAGCGTTTAGCAAAACAGGTTGTTGGATTTTTTTATAAAATTTAGGAGGTTTTATGCTTGTTAATCAAACGTATGAAATTTCATCTTGCGATGATGTTGAGCTTGGCATAAAACGCGACTCAAAGCTAGAATTTAGACTGTGTTATGATGATAGTCAGGATTTAAAGGCGATTGTATTTATAGTGCCAGGTCTTGGCGGAGATGTTGATGAGCAGTATAGAGAGCATTTAGCTCAAGGTGTGGCAGCAGATTATGGCGTGGCAGTTGTGAGTGTGAATTACCATTGTATCGGTAACAGACCGCATATTGGAGCCGGTTATACCTTAGATGAGACTGACTGGGTTATTTTGCAAAATTCTTTAAAAACTGCAGGTATGGTTTTACCCCCCCCCATTAAGCTAGAAAATTTTACCACACTTGATACGATTGCTGTTTTGCTTCAAGCTATAAATGATGACATAGAAGAGAAGAAGCTAAAAAACGAGCTTGATAGCGACTTTAAAATGGGCGTTCATCTTAGCCTTGTGCCTACAAAGGGTGAGTATCAAAATTTTGGCATTATGCAATCGCTTGATATTTTAAATGCACTTCTTTTTGTTAAAAACCTAGACGGCTTTTCAAACCTACCTGTTGTGATGGTAGGAGGCTCGCACGGCGGATATTTAGCGCACATGACTGCTAAAATGGCTCCTTGGCTGATTGATGGCGTGATAGATAACAGCTCTTATGCAAAACATCTTTGGAGACTTATAGGTTTTGGTAAGCAGATAGATTATAGAAAATTTTCGTGCTATATGGCTGATAATTTTTTTAAAAACATTAATGTCTATGCCTCGGATAAAACACACTGGACGCTTGATAAAAACTCACCAAATTACTTTAGCCCGGCACACGAAGAGATACGAGATATACTAAATTTGGCTCATTTAAAGACGCAAAGTGAGTATAAAAAGCCAATTTACATAAGCTATCACTGCACAAAAGATACAAATATCGCACCTGCTGATGACAAGGCAAGACTATATGAAATTTTAAACTCACTCGGTTTTGACGCTACGCTTAATATGATAAGCGATGAGAGTCAGATTGACGGCAGATTTATAAAATCGCTAAGCCACGGTATGGGTATGTCATACAAGCTTCTTATACAAAAGGAGCTACCAAATTTGCTAAGCAAAATTAATAAAACGCAGATATCTAGCAAAAATAGCATAAGTTATATCAGTGATGATAAAGTTTTTAAATTTAGCCAAGAAGATGATCGCATAAAGTTAGAAATTTCTCTAGCAAAATAGGTGGGTTTCCCCACCTAAGTCTACTCTTTGTAGGCAGATTTTGTTTCAACTCCTCTTATTACGACACGCTTTCGGTATACGTTTGATACCTCTGTTGCGTCTCCAACAAGCAGAGCATTTGTAGCGCATATCGCTGCACACATAGGCACTTTGCCCTCTGCTATGCGGTTTTGACCATATAGCTCAAGCTCTTCGTGCGAGAACGTCTCCTCAGGACCCCCAGCACACATTGTACATTTATCCATCTCGCCTTTTATGCCAAAAGCACCGTCGCGTGGGAACTGCGGTGCTCCAAATGGACAAGCATAAAGGCAGTAGCCACAGCCTATGCACTTATTTTTATCGTGAAGCACGATACCATCGGCTCTGATATAAAAACAATCCACCGGACAAACTTGCTCACAAGGTGCGTCTGTGCAGTGCTGACAAGCAATAGTTGTACTAACCTCTTTGCCTAAAACTCCGTCATTTATAGTAATGACCTTACGGCGATAAATTCCCACAGGGACTTCGTGAGCCGAAGAACAAGCAACTTGACAACCAAAACAGCTGATACATCTATCAGTATCTACATAAAATTTCATTCTTGCCATTGCTTGCTCCTTACTTTGCTATCTCATCAAAAAATTGGGTTTTAAAGCCCATTGGCTCAGCCTTTTCTATGCGACAAAGACCAGCGTTAAACTCTGAAATTTGCGTAACTGGGTCAAAGCCATAGTTTGTAATCGTATTTGAACTCTCGCCAATAGCATAAGGCTTAGTGCCCTCAGGATAGCGATCACTTATATCTACGCCCTGCATAACACCCGCAAAGTTATATGGTAAGCAGATACGATCAGGCGTTACCGTTTCGTTGTGATAGCATTTTACCTTTATCTTTGTGCCTTGTGGGCTGTGTATCCACATCATCTCGCCGTCTTTTATGCCCTTATCAAGTGCTAGTTCTGGATGAACGTATGCAAACATTTCAGGGGTGATAGCAGATAGATATTTACTAGTTCTCTCAAGCATACCAGCACCGCTTAAATTTACAAGACGCATTGAGCTTATGATAGTTGGGAAATCCTTACTCCAATCTTGCTTTTGTTGCTCTGATTTAAATTTCACTTCAACGCGGAAATTTTTAGCCTGATCATCAATAGCAGGATACTTTTGAACTAAATCCCAGCGTGGCGAGTGTAGAGGTTCTCTATGTTTTGGAATTTGATCTATAAATTCCCAAACTAATGCCCTAGCACGAGCGTTACCATAAGGAGCGATACCAGCTTCACGGCATTTTTCTAGGATTATACCGCTATAATCGGTCGTCCAGTCTTCGCCCATTTTATCTTTTTCCTCTTGAGTTAGCGTTATACCTAGCACTTCTTCGATGTTTGCTTTAGTTATTTGTGGATAGCCACCTTTAACTTTTGCGTCTTTTATGCTGATATTTTCATCTGCTAACTGGCTAACTCCGTTATGCTCAAGCCCAAAGCGATTTCTAAATCCGCTTCCGCCCTGTGTATAAGGTTTGCTTGTATCGTAAAGTATCGGAGTGCCTGGGTGTTTTGCGTCCCAGCAAGGCCACGGAAGTGAGTAGTATTCGCCTTTAACCTCTCCGCCAATACCCATAAGCGTATCAGGATCAAAATTTTCCCAGTTTGCTTGGTGACGTTTTAGTCTTTCAGGTTGCCAACCAGTTAACCCTATTGAGCGACCCATTCTAGCCATTTCTCGTGTGGCGTCTTCTGGCCACTCAAAGCTATCTTTGACAACTTCAAGGTTATCGTTCATTCTTAATGATTTTGTATATTCGTCATAAAAGCCCCATTTTTTAGCAAATGCAAACATAACTTCGTGGTCAGGTTTGCTCTCATAAATAGGATCTACAACCTTACTTCTCCACTGACCAGCTCTATTTGTGGCAACAACTGTTCCGCTATTTTCAAACTGAGTAGCCACTGGTAAAATATACACGCCGTCTTTTCTATCACTTAGTATCGCAACCTCATTTACAAATGGCTCAGCGACAACTAAGAGATCAAGTCTATCGACAGCCTCTTGAATTTTGGTTAAGTGTGCCATAGAGGTTATGCCGGTTCCTTGAACCCAAAGCACTTTTAACTCGCCACTTGAGAAGGTTTTCTCCTCTTTTAGGACGCCTTGCCACCATTTTGAAAGCGACCAGCCTTTTTCGTTTCTCCAAGTTCTATCCTCTGGGTTTTTAGGATCGTGGTAGAAATACTCTTTGAAATTTGTGCCTTTAACAGGTGCTCCACCTTGTTTTGGCTCTTTTGTTGATACCGCAAAGCGTTTAATAAACTCATCAAATTCAACGCCCCAGCCCTTACAAAAGTACTTCCAAGCCTTATCGCCAAGTCCATAGTATGTTGATAGAGTGTCTGCTAGGTTACCCATATCTGTTGCACCTTGAACATTATCGTGTCCGCGTATGATAAGACAGCCAGTGCCTGGTTTTCCAACATTTCCAAGGACAAGTTGTATGATAGGCAGTATGCGGGTATTTGAGCTACCAACAGAGTGCTGTGTGATACCAAGTGACCAAGCTAGAGCACCTGGCTTTGTGGTTGCGTATAGTTTTGTAATTTGAATTAACTGCTCGGCAGGAACGCCAGTTACGTTTTCCACCTCTTGCGGTGTCCATTTTTGTGCTTCTTTGCGAATTTCATCTATACCGTAAGTTCGCTCAGCTATAAATTTCTTATCTTCCCAGCCATTTTTAAATATTAGATGTAGCATACCATAGGCAAACGCTATATCTGTTCCAGGTCTTACACGAACGTAATGATCAGCCTTTGCTGCTGTCTTTGTAAAAACCGGATCTACTACTATTAGTTTTGCATTATTTCTATCTTTTGCTTGTAAGAAGTGCTTCATACCGCCCACTGGGTTTGCAACAGCAGGGTTTGCACCAAATACTATTATGACTTTTGAATTTGCTGCTGTATCTCCAAAGTGGTTTGTCATCGCGCCATAACCCCAAGTATTCGCCGCTCCGGCGACTGATGCGCTATGTCAAATACGTGCAACGTGATCTATATTGTTTGAACCCCAAAATGCTGCAAATTTTCTAAAATACCAAGCTTGTTCGTTGCTAAATTTAGCAGAACCTAAAAACTCAACGCAGTCTGGACCGTGTTTTTGACGTATCTCAAGCATTTTATCGCCGATTTCGTTTACAGCGGTTTCCCAGCTTATACGCTCCCACTTTCCATTTACCTTTTTCATTGGGTATTTTATGCGTTGTTTTGATTTTGTTAAGTCGATTTGATCGATACCTTTACAGCAGTGGCTACCTTGTGAAATAGGGTGAGCTACCGCCATATCCTGACGCATCCAAACACCATCTCTTACCTCTGCTTCAATACCACAGCCTGCTGAACATATTGAGCAGATTGTTCTTACTTTTTTTGAGCCTGGATATTGCGACGTAGCAGTTCCTCCAGCCTTTTTTAGCGTCTTGTCTTGCGAACCAAATAGTGCAGTAGATGTTGCACCGATTGCTGCAAGTTTTAAAAATGAACGCCTTGCAATTCTTGCCTCACTCATCTTCTCTCCTAATAAGCGACCTTATAAAATTTTTCCCACGCTTCACTTTTTTGGTAAAGCACCTCTTTTTTATTTGACTTGCCTTTAACCACGCCGTTATCGTCTGGCTCGGTGGCTACTTTTGAACTAGCTACCGCACTTGTGGCGATCATGGCAGTAGTTGCAGTTCCTATTTTGAAGGATTTTTTTAAAAATTCCCTTCTATCTTGCGTCATTACAACTCCTTTTAATTTTAGATTATGTAAAATTTGCATATTTCTAACTCCATCTCAGCGCATATATGGGTGTATGCAAATCATACGAATCAACCAAAAGCCTAATTTTAGGCAACTCCGTTTAGTAAAACTATAAATTTTACGTATTGTGCAAATTTAGCATAATACGTAGGAATAAAAATTGAAATTATAAAACTATTTTTTATATTTAAAATTAGTTTTATAAAATAGCCTAAAAATAGTTATTTTTCTATGACATTTTTAGTGAAAAATGGCTTTTTTGATAAAATAAATTAATTTTTTATAGCATAGTTATATAAAAATCAAAAAATATATAACTTAAAAAAATATAAAAATTTATAAACTACCTGTTAAAAATGTTTATTAAAATATGCAGTAATACTTAGTAAAATTTTTTTGAAATTTTTTCATATTTTTTTATGAAAATAGTTATTAAAATTTTAAATATTTATATATAAGAATACCCATAAATTGACCTCATATTTACTTAAATTTTGGTTAATTTAAGCTATTATTAATATGCAATTAAGGCATATTTAAGCCAACTTTAACTTTAAAAACTTATATTTTTTTAAGTCTGTGAGCTAAGCCAAAGTGTGATAAAGTTCTCAAAATCCGAAAATCCGTCCATACGGATAAGTTAAAGGAAAGGCAGTGAGTGCGCAGTTAAGCGAAAAAGATAGCATACTAAATGCTAGAAAAATTTACTATCTTTTATTTTCGCGACTTTTTATGTTTTCTAGCAGCAAAAATCGCTTTAGTAATGTAGTAGAAATTTTAGATCAAATAAACCAAGCACCATTAAATAGCCAAAGCCAAGAGGCTTCACAATCGCTTATTTTAAAATTCCAAAATTTAGATCTGATAGCACAAGAATTTGATGACATTTTTCACACTCCTCCATCGCCAGTTAGAAACACATTTTCTTTCTACGAAGAGGGTTATGAGGCTGGTAGAGCGTGTGCAAGAGTAAGAGGGCTTTTAGCAAAGACTGATATAAGACGCGATGAGAGTGAATTTAAAGAGAACGAAGATAATGTTGGCTTTTGTTTTGCTTTTATGTTTGAGCTTATATCTAAGGCTTTAAATGGTGATGAAAAGGCAGATGAGCTATCAAAAGAGCTTTTTACTACGATTATAAATCCTTACATTGATGAGTTTATAGAGGCTATAAATTCACACAAAGAGGCAAATGCTTACATTGATATAAATGTTTTACTAAAGAGCTTTATAGAATTTGAGAGAATCTACTACGAGGCACCAAAGCCAGTTGTAGAAAAGAAAATAAAAGAGGTTGATGGCATATCACGATCTGAAGCATTACGAAGAGAACAAAATAGAGCAAGAAGAAAAGCTGAGAAAAATTTACAAGAGAGAAAGGAGTAAAAATGCAAAAGCAAGATAGACGCGAGTTTTTAAAAAAGCTTATGCTAGGAACTAGTGCGGTCGGTGCTATGGCTGTTGGTGCTAAAGCCCTTGAAGTCAAGGAAGACGAGCACTCAAAACAAGTTTTGTATAAAAGAAACAAGACTTGGGAATTTTACTATAAACAAGCAAAATAAAAATTTTAAAAATAAAACGAAAGGAAGAAGATGAGAGAAAATGCATCACCATTAGTTGGTAGGCGTTCTTTTCTGAAAATGGCATCTTTGGGTGCTGCGGTTGGCGTAGGCACTGCATTTGCCAGTGGCGTTACTAGAAAAGCAACTGCTCACGAAATAGGCAATCCATATCCAGGTTCAAAATTTGTAAAATCAGTTTGTACGATTTGTTCAGTTGGCTGTGGCGTTATAGGCGAAGTTGAAAATGGCGTTTGGGTTAGACAAGAGGTAGCTCAAGATCACCCAATTAGTGCAGGTGGACACTGCTGTAAAGGTAGCGACGTTATAGATATGGTTCGCTCACACTGCCGTGTAAAATACCCAATGGTAAAAGAAAATGGCAAATGGAAGCGTATAAGCTACACAGAAGCACTTGATAGAATAGGTGAACAACTAAAAAAATATCGCGAGAAAAACCCTGAGCAAGTAATGTTTTTGGGTTCAGCTAAAGATAGCAACGAGCAGAGTTACTATATCAGTAAATTTGCTGCGATGTTTGGGACAAATAACCTAGATCACCAAGCAAGAATTTGACATAGCGCAACAGTCGCCGGTGTGGCGAATACGTGGGGTTATGGCGCGATGACAAACCACCTTGGAGATATCCAAAACTCAAAATCTATATTTATAATAGGTGCAAACCCAGCGGTAAATCACCCTGTTGGTTTTAGACACTTCTTAAAAGCTAAAGAGAATAATGGTGCAAAGATTATAGTTGTCGATCCTAGATATACTAGAACGGCAGCAAAGGCTGATTATTTTGCTCAAATTCGCCCAGGAACTGATATACCATTTATGTATGGTATGATACATCTTATATTTAAAAATGGCTGGGAAGATAAGAAATTTATAGCTGATCGAACTTACGGCATAGATGAAATTCGCAAAGAGGCTGATAAATGGACGCCAGAAGTTGTCCAAGATGTAACTGGCGTAAAAGCTGAAATTTTAAAAGAGATAACAGAAGTTTTTGCTAAAAATACCCCTGGCTGTGTTGTTTGGGCTATGGGTCTAACACAGCACACAATAGGTAGTTCAAATACTCGTATAGCTCCGATTTTGCAGCTAGTTTTAGGTAATATGGGTAAATCTGGCGGAGGCTGTAATATCCTTAGAGGACACGATAACGTTCAAGGTGCAAGCGATATGGCAAACGCACCAGATAGCCTACCAGGATATTATGCTAAAAATGAGACAACTTGGAAATATTTTGCAAAAATGTGGCAAGTTGATTACGAGTGGCTACAAAAGAACTATGTAAAACCTGAGTGGATGAACAAACCAGGCTTTACACTAGCACGTTGGTGGGCTGGAGCACTTGACGGCAAAAACGGCAACGATGCTATTGACAATGCTGGAGATAGCCTAAAAGCACTTGTTGTAATCGGAAATGGCATAACTTCAACAGCACAACAAGCAAAAGTGCAAGAGGGCTTGGATGCTCTTGAGCTTTTAGTTTTAATCGATCCATTTGTAAATGACGCTGGTGTTATCACAAATAAAAAAGATAATATATTTTTACTTCCTGCTGCGTCACAATTTGAAAATTGCGGAACCGTTGTGGCTACAAACAGAAGCGGTCAGTGGAGAAGCAAGATAACAGATCCTTTATATGAGAGCAAACCAGATCACGAAATTTTATTTGAACTTGCAAAACGTTTAGGATTTTATGATGAGCTTACTCGCACAATCCGCGATACAAACGGCAATATCGAGTGGCCTGAAGCTGCAACACGCGAGATAGCGCGTATTGTTAAGTCAATTGGCTTGACTGGCTGGACGCCTGAGCGTTTAAAACGCCACCAAGAAAACTGGGATAAATTTGATGAAAAAACCCTTCTTGGTAAACCAGGCACTCCTGTTGAGGGCGAATACTACGGTCTGCCTTGGCCTTGCTGGACTGAGACGCACCCAGGAAGTCCAAATTTATATGATATAGACACTCCTGTTGCAAAGGGTGGTATGGGCTTTAGAAACCGCTTTGGTTTAGAGCATAATGGCGTTAATCAATTAGCCGCAGAGGGTTCTGCACCTGTTGGTGGAGCTGTAAGTGGTGGATATCCTGAGATTACAAAAGCAAATATTGAAGCGGTTTTAGGTATTAAACTTACTGATGAAGAGCGTGAGCAAATGGGTAACACGTGGGCGACTGATGGAAGCGGAATTATTGCACAAAAATGTATGCAAAAAGGTATCGCTCCTTATGGTAACGCACGTGCTAGGGCTATTGTTTGGACGTTTGTTGATCAAATTCCAAAACACCGTGAGCCACTTCACTCTCCACGCCAAGATTTAGCAGAGAAATATCCAAGCTTTGAGGATAAGCCAAACCACTTCCGTGTATTTACAAAGTATAAAGGGCTTCAGCTAAGTAAGAATTTCTCAAAAGAATTCCCAATTAACCTAATCACAGCTCGTCTTGTAAATATGAGTGGTGCTGGTATGGAAACTCGTGCTAGTAAGTATCTTGCACGTTTAACTCCTGAGATGTTTGCAGATATCCACCCAGATTTGGCAAAACAGCATAACTTAAAAGATGGCGATATGGTTTGGATATACTCTCCTGAGGGCACAAAGATAAAGGTAAAAGCTCGTATAGTTCCGTCTGTGCTTCCTGATATGATATTCTTGCCGTTCCACTTCTCAGGCGTTATGCAAGGCGTTGATATGACGGGAAATTTCCCTGACGGAACTAAGCCGTTTGCTTGGGGCGAGAGTGCAAACACCGTTACAAACTACGGATATGATATAGTCACACAAATTCCTGAAACAAAAGGTGGTTTGTGTAGGATAGAAAAGGCGTAAGGAGGCGAATATGGAAAAATTTAACGATGCACAAAGACTAAAATTTTATTGCGATGATGATAGATGTATTGATTGCAATGGCTGTGCAGTAGCTTGTGACGAAGCTCACGAGTTGCCAATAGGTGTTCGCCGCCGCCGTGTTATAACACTAAACGAGGGCATACAAGGCAAAGAAATTTCAACTTCTATCGCTTGTATGCACTGCGAAGACGCACCTTGTTCACTTGTTTGTCCGGTTGATTGTTTTCACATTAGACCTGACGGGGTTGTTCTTCACGATAAAGAGGTATGTATAGGTTGTGGCTACTGCCTTTATGCTTGTCCATTTGGTGCACCTCAGTTTCCTAGAGAGGGAATTTTTGGTGCAAAAGGCGCTATGGATAAATGCACAATGTGTGCTGGTGGCGTAAATACACAAACAAACTCAGAGCACGAATTTGAAGAGTATGGTCAAAACCGCATAGCAGAGGGCAAAGTACCTGTATGTGCGGCAATGTGTTCGACTAAAGCTTTACTTGTGGGAGAATCTGCTATAATTGAACAGATTTATCTTGATCGGGTCAGCGCAAGAGGATATGGTGTTAAAAACATCAAAGAATCTCCGACTTGGAAAATCGCGTATTATACAAAGGATAGAGTATGAGAGTTATATTAGCTTTTATTGCCTGTGTGATGAGTGCGTTTGCGCTTAATCTACCGGACGGAACAAACCAGTATGATAGCAATGTTTGGGCTGCAGGTAGAGTTGAAAACATAAAAGGCTACGAAGACGGAATGGGTAAAATTTTTACCTTTATACAGGGTAATGATTATTTTGCGTACGGCGTTGTAGCTATTATTTTGGCTGTTATTGGTGCGTTTGCTTTACACTTTTTAATCATAGGACCAAAACACTTTAGTCACGATGGTAAAAAGGTGTATGCATTTGATATAGTTGAGCGTGTATCTCACGGAATAGCTGCTATTTCGTGGGTTATTTTGGTTCCAACTGGTATCATTATGATGTGGGGTAGTGCTTTTGGTGGCGGTGCGTTTGTGAAATTTATGAAAGATTTACACGGACTATCTACTATCGCGTTTGCTATATCTGTATTGCCGATGATGTTTTATTGGACTATTAGAATGCTTCCGGTAGTTTATGATATTCGCTGGATGTTTATAGTAGGTGGATACCTTTCTAAGAAAAAACGCCCAGTTCCTGCGGGTAAATTTAATGCTGGTCAAAAGGCTTGGTATTGGGTAGCAATACCTGGTGGTCTTGTTATGATAGCTACTGGTGCTGCTATGTACTTCCTTGATTTTAAAGCAGTTCCTGTTGCTACTTGGATTGGAATTTCTCAGATTGAGGTTTTACGCTGGAGTGCTGTTATACACAATATTTTAGGTATAGTGTGTGCAGTATTTTTCTTAGTTCATATCTATATGGCTGCTATTGCTATTCACGGAGCTATATGGTCTATGGTTACAGGCTATAAAGAGGAGGAAGAGGTTTATGTACTTCATCACTACTGGTATCAAGAGCTTGTTTCTAAGAATAAAATTCCAGTTTCAGAATACGAAAAAGTTTATGATAAACTAAAATAACAAAGGCTCCAATCGGAGCCTTTTTAAATTTAAAAGATATAAAATGCAACCTATTTTTACTATGACGATAACAAAATTCAAAGCAAACGATAGTTTTGAGTGTGATGATATTTTGGTCAGAGAGATAAAGCTTGATATAAATATAAATGGCATACGAGTTGGTTCTATGATGGCAACGCCAACAGATCTTGAGCCACTTGGCATAGGTTATCTTTTAAGCGAAAATATCCTAAGCTCATTTTCTGATGTAAGTAGCGTAAAATTTAACGAGAGTGAACTTGTGCTAGACGTTAAAGCAGAAATTAACGAAGATAGTTTAAAAAATCACACTGCAGAGGCGGTTATCATAAGTGGTTGTGGCAGAAGCGTGACAGCAAATGTTGATCCTAAAAATTTAAAATCAAAAATTATAGAAAACGGCATAAAATTTCAACGAGCAGAAATTTCAAAACAGATGAGCGAGTTTTACACCCAGTGCGATCTTTATGAAAAAACTGGCTGTGTGCATACTGCAAAGCTAAAAATCGATGATAAATTTTACATAGGCGAGGATATAGCACAGCACAACACAATCGACAAAGCTATCGGAAAAGCCGTAATGGACGGAGCTAATCTAAACAAAGGGCTTTTAATGGTAAGTGGTCGTTTAAGCTCAGAAATGGTCGTAAAGGCGGTTACAAACGGCATACCAGTGCTGGTTTCTCGCACGGCACCAACTAGTCTTGGGGTTTTAATAGCTAGAAAATTTAACCTAACTCTTTGTGGTTTTGCACGCGGAGAGAATTTAAACGTTTATAGTGCTTCGGAGCGAATTTATGCGTGATTTGGTAGCACAAAGTATAAAAAAATTTGTAAATAAAAATGGCAGACTTGATTGTGGGACGGCATTTAAAATTTCAGATAAACTCGGCGTTGATATCGGACTTGTTGGCGAGATAGCTACCCAGCTTGGCATAAAGATTGACGCTTGTGAGCTTGGTCAGTTTGGCAAACTTCCTATCGATTTTGGAAGCGTATTAACATATAAAAATTTACAGCCAAATATCGATGAAAAGCACAGGATAACCTGTTTTGACGCAAGGGCGGCAGCACAGGGCGTTGGTATGAAAAAGATCAGATCTACTTTGCGTGATTACAACATAGATGTAAAATACTGCCAACTTGGCTGTTTTAAGGAAAAAAAGGGAAAGAAAATGATAGTAAAGACAAAAACTTGGATAGAAAATAGCGAGGGCGAGTTGCTTTTTGGCAAGGGTAAAACCGAAGTTTTAGAGGTTATCGCAGAGGCTGGAAGTATTGTAAAAGCAGCTGAAATTTTGGGTATGAACTATAAAAAATGCTGGACACATCTTCAAATTTTATCTAAAAATTTAGACGAAGAGCTAGTCGTCACACAAAAGGGTGGTGGCGAAAATGCTGGAACTACCTTAAACCCACGTGCGTATGAGCTCATAAACGCCTATAAACAGCTTCAAAGAGATATAGAGGACTTTGCAAATAAACGCTTTAAAGAGCTATTTTTAAGCGATCAAAAAGATAGGGTTACAAACCAGTAACCCATTAAAATCCGTGGATTCGCCTTAGCTCGTCATCTATTGGTTTTTTTCTGCCGTCTTTTGTGACGCTCACATAGGTGGCAACCGCACTTGTGACGTGTATACATTCGCGAAATCCACCCTCGTTTAGCCTTAGAGCGGTTACTTCTATCTGCGTTTTTATCGAAGTTTTGCCGACGTTTGTTATTTTTGCGTAGCAACTTACCACATCGCCTATGAAAACAGGCTCTTTAAATACAACCTCTTGCATAGAGATAGTCACAACTCTCTCTGGAGCTACCTCGCGCGCTGCTGTTGCACCGGCTAGGTCGATTTGACTAAGTATCCAGCCGCCAAAGATATTACCTGCTGAGTTTGTATCCTTTGGAAGTGCTACAACTTTTATACGAGGTTCGCCAAAATCTTTTAGAATTTGCATATTAATCCTTTGTGTTTATAAAATTTTATTTTACAAAAAGTATGATAAAATCACACACAAATTATAAAGGAAAAATATGAATAATTTTAAAAGATTAGCAGAAATTTTAAAAAATAGTAAAAATGAGTTAAACTCTCTTTATAAAACTCTAGATGGTAAAATTTTGGACGACGCTTTGGCTGTAAGTGGGCTTAGCGGGAGTAAATCTGAGCGTATGGCACTGCTTCGTAGGATAGTTGATTTAAAGGTTGATCCGCTAGAAAATGAGCTAAAAAAGCTAGGCAAAAGCGACGAGCAGATAAAAACTATCAAAAAATCGATGTTTGAGTTTGTAAAAAATTTATATGAAAAACGCTTTTTAGACCTTATATTTCGTGTCCAAAATGAGAAAATTTTAGATGAGTTTAATCTAGCTATTATAAGACTTATGCACGATTGTGGCGTGGTTTTAAATGGTTGGCAGGTTGCTTGGGAGGAGCATATTTTAGATACGATAAATGCCGAGTTTGACGCTAAATTTGACACACAAAAAGAGGCTAGTGAGTTTTGCGATAAATTTGAGCTTTTTATGCGTGATGAGTATGCAAATAAGGCTGATAGAGTATATGGTGCGGTTATAAAAACTGGCGATACTTATGAGCTAAAGCCATACGCTGTCGTGTTTGAAAAATATGTAAAAGAGCTATCTTTGAAATTTGATAAAAATATAGAAATTTTAACAAAACTTGCAAAAAAAGAAGCCCATCAAAGCTATATAACATATTTTAAAAAGCTAAAAGAGGCGTTTTGTGAGCGTGATACAAATCGTGTGATTTTGGCGTGGCAAAATGCTGAAAAGGCTTGGATGAGCGTAAGGGGTGAACTTCAGCCGGGACATCCGCTTGAGTATTACGAAGATGCATACACTCACGCTGTGGCACTTGAGTGGGACATTAGACTTGCTGGTAGTAGCGAGGTTGATGAGGCGAAATTTAAACAAAACATCATCTCTTCATACGAGCAAATTTGTAAAAATATAGGCTCAAACAATCCTTTAATGAACGCTCAAGTTGTCCAAAATGTAAATCGCACACAGCTTTATGTATCGGTGCCTTTGATATTTTATGGTGCTGAGTTAAATGGGCTTTTTTCGGCTCAAGTCGTGCCAAACGATGAAAGCGTAAGCCAGAAGTGCGGAAAGAAAATTTTTGCCTTTATAGATCACGTTTATGAGAGCGCAAAGGCAAAGCCGTTTATGAAGCTTAGCTCTGAAATTTTTAGCAAAGATTTTTTGGATTTTAACCGCGAAATTTTGTTTTTAAAGCCAAATGTTTGGAAAAAAGTTTATGAAATTTCGACTATTGGGCACGAGTTTGGGCATATTTTATTTATCGATAAAGATACCGAAACTACGATGAATAAAAGTGGTGTGTTTAAATTTATAGAGGAGTATAAGGCGACTACTGGTGGGCTTATTAATTTTTTCTTTCACGAGCAAGATGAGTATAAGATGGCTGTTTTTGCCGAGCTTATAGCAAGGTCGGTCGGGCTTATTGCATGGAGAGAGGTTAGCGAGGTTAGGGCGTATTATTGCGAGGGGCTTATACATTTATCGCTACTTTTTAGCTCTGGTGTTTTAAAATTTGATGATAAAATTTTAAGCATTGATTTTACTCAAAGTGGTTATGAGCGTTTTAAAAAGGCTTGTTTGGCAAACTATGAGCTTTTGGCAAAACACTACTCAGACAAGCTAGAAGCCGGTGAGTTTTTATCTAAATTTTGTATAAATGATAGCATATCTTATTTGCCAAAAGATACGAAAACTGCTGATTTTGTGCAGTATTTTTATGACAGATATAAAGCCATTGGTAACGAGCTAGACGATAGTGATGAGTGGACTAAGTGGCAAAAAAGGGCAAATGAGATATAATCGGCTAAAATTTAAATAGGTTTTTTAAGTGAAAAATAGATTTCCAATATCAACGCTGTTGTCTTGTTTTGTTATCTTTGTTTTGTTTGCTGCTTATATTTATGCACTTGATTATGATAGAAAAGATTTAGCAAACGCTCTATCTGTTGTATTTAGCATGTCTATGGCAATTTTTATGCTTAAACAACTTATGACTTGCAATTGTGTTGATTTTAAGTGGGGAAATATTGTTGCATCATTTGCGGTTTGGGGTTTTGCTGATTGTATCTTTATAACATATGAAACTGATACTATCGGAGATAACTTTATTCTCCATAGTGTCTATGCTATGCCAGTATTTTTTATGTTCATATCTTTTATATCTATTGGATACTCGTATTTTAGGCACTCATCTATCATTCAGGCACGTATAGACATTAGTGTGATTTTTATCGCTTCTATGGGATTTTTGCTCTCTTTCTTATCTGAGCAAAATTTTGCAAATAACATCTCAAATGCAAATTTTTTCTTTAACACATTTTATATTTTTATCGATGTTTTTATATTTTTAAGCTCGCTTTTTATGATGTTTTCTATTAGAAATTTATCAGAGTATAAAGATACAAGGATACTTCTTATAGGTTTTGCAATTTATGGGTTTTATGATGTGTTTTACTCCATTAACGATATTAACGGCAAGTTACTTGATAATACATTTGCTGATGCTATGTTTTTTATTGTTTTTATCGTGTTTTTTGTAGCTTCTTTGTATGCAAAAAAATACAAGAATATTAGGTTGGATGAAAATTTTGGAGTTGGCGTTTTAAAAAAGACTTTGCTTTTGGTTTTTATGCCTATTTTAAAATATATATTTGATGATAATTCAGAGATGACATACATTATTTTTATGTTAGTTTTGGCTCTGTTTTATGCTATTTTATCGCTAAACATAGCTAGTAACACACAAAGTAGATTAGCCATTGAGAGCGAGAAGGCTCAAAAGGCAAAACTAAAAAGAGAGATACAAGAGTATGTCGCCAAACTCGAACATACAAACAATCAACTTAACGAGCAAAGCAAGTATGATTACCTTACAAAAGCCTACAACAGACCATACTTTCTAACGCTTTTATCTGAGATGATTAAGACAAAGGATCTTGGAGAGCAGATAAATGTTTATAGTATAGATTTAAATCGTTTTAAGACTATAAACGATAGCCATGGGCATTATGTTGGCGATGAGGTGCTTGTAAAGTTGATTGAAAGTTTAAAAGAAATTTTGCCACCAAATTCGATAATAGCAAGATTTGCAGGAGATGATATAGCTATAGCTACCAAAAAACGAGAGCTACAAAATGACTATGTCGAATTTGCCCAAAAACTGCTAAAACGCATACGTGTACCAATTACGATAGATGGCATAAAGATAAATTTGAGTGCCAAAATAGGTGTGGGTTTTACACAAACTAGTCAGATAAAAGTTGAGGACTTACTTGCTAAATCTTTGGCTGCGCTTAATAAAGCAAAGAGCGATACAAAGCATAGTTTTGTGCTTTATGATGAGGAGCTTGGCAATGCACTTTTGCAAGAAAATAGCATACAAATTTTACTAGATAGTGTGAAATTTGATAAGGAATTTAGCCTAGTTTATCAACCCCAGTATGAAATTAATGGCAAAAAACTAATAGGCGCTGAAGCTCTTATAAGGTGGCACTCGCCGATAAAAGGCTTTATCTCTCCTGGGCTTTTTATACCTATTGCTGAGCAAAGTTCAATTATAGTAAACATAGGCAAGTGGGTTAGTAAAAAAGCGATAGAGAAAATCGCCTACATTAATAAAACTTACAACACAAATTTAAAGATGAGCATAAACGTTTCGCCAAAGCAGATAGATAGCGTAAATTTCGTAGATAATATGCTAGATACCATAAACTCTTGCGATGTTAAAACCAGCTCTGTTTGCTTTGAGATTACTGAGATGAGCTGGATGAGCAACGAAGAGATTATTAAAGAAATTTTACAAAATTTTCAAGATAACGGTATAGACGTTGCCATAGATGATTTTGGAACGGGTTTTTCATCGCTAAGTTATATCAATAAATACAAAATTAACAAGCTAAAAATAGCCAAAGAGTTAGTCGATGACATCCAAACCGATGATGTAAGCAAAGATGTCGTAAGAGCTATCATCGCCCTAGCTAAGACGCTGGGTATAAAAACTATAGCAGAGGGCGTTGAGAGCGAGGAGCAGCTAGAAATTTTAAGAGATTTTGGCTGTGATGAGGTGCAGGGTTATGTTTGGAGTAAACCACTGCACGAGTCCGATTTTGAAGCGTTAGTTCAAAGGATGAGTGGCAGGGCTTAAAATTTGCCCTCTATTACATTTTGATAGTTTAAATTTTCAAATTTTAGTATATATTTGCCTGATTTTTTTGCCAAAGCACTTATGATGTGTTCGCACTTTGGTTTTGGCAAAATTATATACAAAGTGCCGATATAAACGACGTAAACACCAGCCGTTTCGTAAATTTCAGTTATTTGGCTATACGCAAAACGCTCCTTTGCTTCATTTTCATAAAAGCTAAACTCATCGTCAAAAAGCTCGATAAACATTGTTTTGTTTAGCTCATTTTCATTTTTTAGCCGTTTTAAAATTTTTAGCCGTTTTTGCTTTAAAAATTTTGGATAAAAAATCAGCCACAACACGCCAAGCACGATACCAGCGACCGATAGATACTTAATGCTAAATAGTTTCTCGATTATAAAAAATGCTATCATCAGCTCAGCAAAAATGCCAAGTGTATTAAACTTAAGCATATTTCTAGCCTTTTTTGAGCCAAAAATAGCAAGTGTTTGATACTCTAAAATATCCTGTGATGTCAGTATCAACTCTTGTTTCATAACCACTCCTTTAAATTTTCGCTTAAATTATATCTTAAAATTTTAAATGGTATAATCGCTAGAATTTAAGGATTTTTATGGGTGTTATAAGTAGTATTTTTGGAGAAAAGGTTTACCTTAAGGCATGTATCGCCTTGCTTGCATTGATGATGCTTGTTTCTTACTATGTTGGTATTGTATTTTTGGTCTATTTTTTTAGCTCTGCCGCCATTGTTATTATGCTTTTTCATATAACAAAGGCGTATTTATCGGTAAAAGAGCAAAGGGTTGAGTTTGTTTTAATCTCCGTAGCCATTATCTCTTACATCATCGCTGATCTGTCTTGGTATGTAAATAAATATGTCCTTTTTAAAACATACGCTGAGTATGAGTATTTGCAGATATCTTTCTTGCTTCCGACTATACTTGTTTTATCCGCTGCTATTGTTAGTTACACTAAAAAGCTAGAAACAGATATAGGAGCCCAAAGGTATATAGTTGGAAATGATATTGCTGGTATATATCTAATGACTATAATTTTTACTCTAACGGCTCTAAATGAGATAAATACGAAATTTATCTACTCAAGCATTACAAATTTTAGTGGATATATGAACATAGTGTTAGGATTTATGATACTATTTTTAGTATTTTGTGTGGTGTTTTCTAGCGAATTTATTGTTGTAAATAAAAGCGGCTTTTATGTGATTTTGGGCGCAGGAGTTTATGCTTGTGTCCGCATAACATACTCATATCAGGTGCTTACTGAGTTTTGGTATGATAGTATATTTTTAAATGCACTTTTTTTATTTGCATTTTTTCTATTTATGCTTGGTGCTTTTGAGCTAAATGGTGTAAATAAAAAGATAAAAGCTAGAAATTTAAATGACGCTATAAAATGGTTACCGTTGTTGTGTGCGTTTCCTTTGGCTTTTAAGGGCGGATTTGATGCTAAGTTATCTCTTTTTATGTTGCTTATTTTGGTGGCTCACACGCTTATATCCTACTATATTAGGTCAAATTTACGCACAAAAAGTATACTTGAAAAAGAGCGAGAAATACATAAAGATCTTGAACTTGAAGTAAGTAGATATGTAAATGAGCTAAAGCTTTCAAATTTTAAGCTAAAAGATATGATCGAGAAGGATTATCTAACAGGCGTTGGCTCAAGAGCGTTTTTAATGGATAGTTTATCTAAAATTTTGCCTACTCTAAAGCACGACGCTATCGTTGTTTATTATATAAATTTGCGTCGCTTTAGACTGACAAATGTTTCATATGGGCACGAAATAGGGGATAAAATTTTATGCAAGGTGGCTAAAAAGCTTGATGAGATGACTAGTGAGGACGACTTTGTTTGCAGGTTTGGTGCTGATGAGTTTATCTTTGTTAGAAGAGTTTTACAGATAGATGGTAGTGAGTGCATAAAATTTGCAAAGTCCATTATAGCTAAGCTCTCAGAGGGAATTTTAGTAAGCTCTTATCAGTTTAGTATCGAGTGTGCTATTGGCATTGAGTGTACTACTGCTGGTAAGTTTAGCGACGCTAAAGAGCTTATTAAAAATGCGGACAAAGCTATGAATTTTGCAAAGCAGGATAATAAATACAACCCTTTTATGTACAGCGCTCAGATAGATTCTCTTGAAAAGCGTAAGGCTCAGATAGAAATTTTGGCTCATCAGGCTGTTTTTGAGCGAGATTTTGAGGTCTATTATCAGCCAGTATTTGAAACAAATAGTAAAAAACTTGTATCAGCTGAGGTGCTTTTAAGGTGGAATAACATAGAGCTTGGCTTTTTAGAGGCTTCAAATTTTATGGATGTGGTTAAAAAGGGCGAGATAATAAGTAAAATTTATGAGTTTGTATTAACTTCGGTTGCAAAAGATATAAGTGAGCTTATTAAAAGTGATGTTAAAGTGCCTTGTATTAGCATAAATGTCGCCAGTAGACAGACTATTACACCTGAGTTTATAAATACTACAAAAAGGATAATGCAGCAGTATAATGTGCCTCTTAATATGATTGAGCTTGAGATGGATGAGGCTGTTTGGATGAACGATGAGAGCGTGCTTGATGATATATTTAAACGCATATCAGATACTGGTATGAGCGTGTGCATAGATGATTTTGGAACTGGATACTCATCGCTTGTTTATGTCAAAAAATACGATGTTAATCGCATAAAAATAGCAAAAGATCTTATAGCAAATATCGCAAATAGCGAACCAAATACGCAAATAGTTCGTGCGATAGTTGAGTTAGCAAAGATAATGAACATTAAAAGCGTGGCAAAGGGTATTGAAAACGAGGATATCTTAAACAAACTTGCTAAAACTGGTTGTGATGAGATGCAGGGCTTTGCGCTAAAAAGACCGATGAGCGCTAGTGATTTTAAAAAGAGCTTTATCGTTTAGAGTAAATTTTTATATATCTCAACCCCGTAAGTGTCTTTTGCGAAAAATAAAAACATAGTGTTAAAAAGCCTTGAGTCGTGCCACATCGTTGTAAATGTCGAAACTAGGTCGCTTACTAATATTATGTTTCGTTTTATATTTTGCTCGTTTGCACTACACCTTAAGTGAGAAATAGTATTAAAAATGCATATATCGGTGCAGTTTCCGATGACTATAAAGGTATCTATTTGCGGATTTTGATCTATGAAATTTTTAAAATTTTCATTATAAGCTATGCTAAATGAGTTTTTGTAAAATATCTTTTGATCTAAATTTAGCTCTTTAATCTGCTCTATCATATCTGCTTCTTGTGTGTTTTTTACCGCGTGTGGAGGGAAGCAGTCAAATTCAGTGCTATCCTCGCTATGTCTATCTTGCAAAAATAAAAAGTGCTTAAAGCCAAGCTCTTTTGCGTCTTTTAAAGTGTTTGCGACTCTGTTTGATAGCGCCTTGCACTCTGGGCTAGAGAGTGCGCCTTGAACGCAAAAGGCACCTATCATATCAACGCAAACAAACGCGACAGACTCGGCTTTATCTTTAAGCAAGGAGAGTTTTATATCTGATAGCGCGTTTTCAAACTCGCACAATTTATCGCTAAATTTTAACATCGCATCCGTCATAGCAGCTCCTAAATTTGTAAAATGTAAGTTTTGCTTAAAAACGCTTATATATCGCTTTAAAAATAATTTTTTTGATATAATTTGGCAAAAGGAGATTTTATGATAATTTTAGAAAATAAACGCGGTGCGAAGCTTACTCTACCGGCAACTGCCATACTTTTTGTTGCTGGATATATTCTTTACTCAAAGTATCATTATGGTGCATCTGCGATTTTTACAATGGCTGTCAGTGCGATATGTGCGATTTTTTGCGTTAAAAAGATTTTTCAGGAGAGTTTTTTAAGACTTGATGATGACGGATTTTTTGTAAAAAAGGGCAAAAAAGAGGGGAAATTTTACTTTAAAGATATACAAAATATCGACACAAGAACCATAGATAGCAAAAAAGGTGTGCAAATTTTAAGTGTGCAGTTTAAAAGAGACAAGCTTGATTTGTCACTTGCTGATAGCCTTATCCAGCCACTTGGCAAAGACGAAGCTGTGATAATGGACAATTACGAACGATCAATTTATGAACTACGAGCTTTATTGCGAGAAAATTTAAAAAGGTTTCAAAAATAAAGAATTTTGATATATGTAAAATCTTAAAGTGTATAAATTGGAGGTAATTTATAATGCAAAAAAGTGAAATAAACAAAATTAAAGAAAGGTTGGTTGAAATTGTTAAAAATAAAGAAGCCACTTGCGTTACCATAAATGGTAAATGGGGTACTGGAAAAACTTATTTTTGGCAAAAATTTGCAGAAGAAAATTCGGAAAAACTAAATAAAAAATTTGTATATGTTTCTTTATTCGGCAAGGAGAGTATTGGTCAGATAACACAAGAGATTATTCTCAAGGCTAAAACAAATAAAGGATTGCTTGAAATTTTTAAAAAAGCTACAAATTTAAGATTTGATGAAATTTTAAATGGATTTGTGCCAACGCTAGGATCAGCAATTATGGGATGTGTATCATTCAGAGATATTGTAATTTGTTTTGACGACTTTGAGAGACTATCGGATAAGCTAAATTTAAAAGATGCATTTGGATTAATATCAGAATTAAAAGAGCAGAAAAACTGCCATATAGTTATGATTTTTAATGCCGATGAGGTTAAATTTGATGATGAGGTCAAAAAATACAAAGATAAAATTATAGATTATGAATTTGAATATAATCCTAGCATAGAGGATAGTTACGAAATAGTAAAAGATAGATTAAAGTGCTTTAAAGAGTATCCACTTGAGTATTTTAAAGACAAAAATATAAAAAATATTAGAGTTATGAGGCGGGTAGTAAATGCCTTAAATGACTTTGGATTTTTAGAAAAGGAGCTAGACGGCTTTGATGTTACGAGAGAAATTTTAGCTAAACATATTATGGAAATCGCGACTATTAATTCGTTGTTTGCGAGGATGGATTTTAGTGAGTTGATAGGATATTACCTAGATAGTTCAAGTAAAAATGGAAATGAACAAGAAAATAAAATATTTAAAGAAGCAACGCAGTACATTGCTTGTAGTATATTTGAACATGGATATATAAGAGAAGATATCACTAATTGTATAACAAAATCTATAATTGACGAAGATAGGATTAAAGATATTGTGAAATTTATGAAATTAAAAGAGGATACATTAAATGAGTTGTCTAGCTATGACTCTATTTTACGTTATGATTTTTTGGCGAACAACGAAGCAGTTTGTGACAAGATAAAAGAAATTTTCGATATTAACATAGATATGATTAATGCTTGTGGAGTGCAGAATTTTATTTATTATATTAATTTAATAAAAGAATTTAATCCTAAAAAAGAAAAAGAATATCATACGTTTGCAGTAAGTAAGTTGCAAGAGTTTTTTAATACCAAATACATAGATTTATATTTTGATGAAATGGATGATATCTTAAATTTTGATGATAATTTAAAAATGTCTTGCGAAAGAATTTTAAATCAAAACGAGAAATCAAAAATCAGCACCAAAGAAGCCATTTTAGACATTCTAATAAAAAAAGAAAATTTAAATAACCTTAAGTTAATTGAAAAAGTAGATGATGAAACGCTAAAAAATTATATATTAACCGATATGAAATTTTGTCAAGGTGTATTTAGATTTTTGAATAATCGATTTTCACAAAGTAGTGAATTTAAGAACTTAGTAGACAAATTTATAAAAATTTTTGAAAACATAAATGATGAAAGAAAAGAGCCAAGATCGGAGAAAATTTTAAAAATATTGAAAGAATTTCATAGACCTATAGTAAATTTAGAGGCAGAGAGCCTCTAAATTTAAACCTCATATCTCTCGCCTGGTTTCATCTCTATTATCTCCCACGGCAGACCCTGTTTGTTTAGCTCGTCCATAAACGGCTTTGCGTCAAATTGCTCCATATTAAACACGCCCTTACCGCTCCAAACGCCTTTTGCGACAAGTAGTGAGCCTATCATCGCAGGCACGCCCGTGGTGTAGCTTACCGCCTGAGCACCAGTTTCGGCGTAGCACTCCTCGTGATCGCAAACGTTATAGATATAAACTTGTCTTTCTTTGCCGTCTTTAAATCCTCTAATCACACAGCCGATGTTTGTCTTACCCTTTGTTCTAGGGCCAAGCGAGGCAGGGTCAGGCAACAAAGTCTTTAAAAACTGAATCGGAACGATTTTAACACCATTATGCTCAACCTCATCAATTCTAAGCATTCCGACGTTTTCTAGGCACTTCATATGTGTTAAATAGCTTTGTCCAAATGTCATAAAAAAGCGAATTCTCTTTAACCCCTTGATATTTTTAACCAAGCTTTCAAGCTCCTCGTGATATAGAAGATAGCTATCTTTGACGCCGACTTTTGGGTAGTTCCACTTAAACATTATCTGCATTGGCTCGGTTTCTATCCACTTACCATTTTCCCAGTATCTGCCTTTTGAGCTTACTTCACGAAGGTTAATCTCAGGGTTAAAATTGGTTGCAAACGGATATCCGTGATCTCCGGCATTGCAGTCAAGTATGTCTATCTCGTTTATCTCATCAAATAAATTTTGCTGTGCGTAAGCGCAAAATACGTTTGTAACGCCCGGATCAAAGCCTGAGCCAAGAAGTGCCATTGTATTTGCGTTTTTGAAATTTGTATCTTTTGCCCATTGAAGTTTGTATTCAAATTTAGCTGTGTCTGGGTGTTCGTAATTTGCCGTATCAATGTAAGGAATTCCAGCTTTTATGCAAGCGTCCATTAGCGTTAAGTCCTGATACGGCAGAGCGACATTTAATAATAAATCAGCACCACTCTTTTTAATAAGCTCAAGGACTGCGTCCGTGTCGTCAGCGTCAATTTGTGCGGTAGAGATTGTTACGCCAAGTCTGTCTTTTATAAATTTAGCGATCGCGTCGCATTTTGATTTTGTGCGACTTGCAAGTGTGATTTTGCTAAAAACGTCCGAGTTCATCGCACATTTTACGGTCGCTACCTGGCTTACGCCACCAGCACCAATTATTAAGATATGTTTCATAATTATCCTTTTTGAAATTTCGCTAGATTTTATCAAAAATGTATTAAAACGATGTTTAGGAGGTTGCCCTCCTATGTTATTTGTTTGAAACAAGCGTTATAATCTGCTTGATGACTTCACTACTAGCACGAAGCGATTTTACCGGCAGATACTCATATATTGAGTGAAAGTTGTGGGCACCGGTAAAAAGATTAGGACAAGCAACGCCTTTTTCAGATATGATAGAGCCGTCATACCCACCACGCATAGGCAAAATCACAGGGGTTATGCCAAGATTTTTAAACGCCTCTTTAGCGACTATGATTGGTAGGCTATTCTCCCCATCTTTTAGGTAGTTAAATACGTTTTTGTAGCGATTGGTTAGAGTTATTTCTATTCGGTTATCCCAAATTTTATTTAGACCGTCCGCTAAATTTTGCAAAAATGCCATTCGCTCTTTGTATTTTTTCTCATCAAATTCCCTAATATCAAGCTTTAGTGTGGTTTTAGCACTATTTCCGCTAAGCTCTTTTACCCAAAAATACCCCTCTTTACCATCAGTGTATTCAGGGGCTTCGCCGTTTGGTAAAAGCGAGATAAATTTGTGTGCTAAGAGTAGCGAATTTACAAGCTTTCCTTTGGCGTTCATCGGATGAGCAGACTGACCTTTGAAATTTATCACGGCGTCCCCTGCGTTCCAGTTTTCATAGATAAACTCGCCTATACCGCAACAATCAAGGCAATATCCAAAATCAGCACCCAAAAGCGATACATCAAGAGCCTTTGCTCCACGAAGTCCTTGCTCTTCATCAGGCACAAAGCAGATGACGATCTCACCGTGTTTGACTTGTGGATTTTGCATAAAATACTGCGCGGCATTCATTATCGAAGCGATCGCCGCCTTATCGTCTGCTCCAAGTAAACTTGTGCCGTCAGTTACGATAATATCATCGCCGATATAGTTTTTAAGCTCACTAAATTCGCTCTGCTTTAGATAAATTTCAAGCTCTTTATTTAAGCAAATATCGCCACCTTCATATTTTACGACCTTTGCTTTTGTGTCATTTTTTTGCTCAGCACTTGTATCAAGGTGTGCAAAAAACGCAACGCTTGGCACTTTTTTATCGGTATTTGCTGGAATTTTGGCTATTAGTATCGATTTTTCGCTTAGGCTAATGTCGGTTACACCCATATTTTCAAGCTCGGATTTTATAAGTTTTGCCAACTCAAGTTCGGCAGGATTTGAGGGCATTATCCCAGCGGCACCATTTTCTCTGCTTGTTGTCGTGTTTATTTTTGTATAGTTTAAAAACCTCTCAACTATGTCCATTTTTTCTCCTTAAAGCATAAAAAATGCTATTAAAGCAACTGAGACAAACATCGCAGGAGCGGTGCGTTTAACGATTTCAACAGGGCTTACCATAGCAAGACCAGCACATATTATAGCAGCACCTGCAATAGGCGATGAGCTACGACCCAATGCACCTGCAATGGCAGCTGCCATACCAAGTTTTGACTGCTCAAAGCCAAGCTCTGCTGCGTGAGGTGTGATAGCAGTATTAAACGCCATAGTTGCAGCGTCCCCAGAGCCAGTAACTGCGCCCATTAGATATGGGGCAAACGTTCCGCCAAAGCGGACAAACTCTTGAGAATTTTTAAGCCAAACAGTTACTGCCTCTATCGCTCCACACGCCTTTAGACCAGCGACAAATACTCCGGCCGCAATGATAATGCCGATAACTTCGGCGTATGCCGAGCCCATACCGCTAAAGAATTCCTTTGTTATCTTTTGCGGGTTTGTCCAGGTTATAAAAATGGCGATAATCGCACCAAGTAACATAGCCTCCGCTACGCCCATTTTTGTCCATTTTAGCCACGCGACCTGATTTAGTGATGTTCCACCAATGACCAATATGACAAGCGGTATAAGCGGTGTTAGTGCGTAAAATATATTTGCCTTAAAATCGCTCATCTGTGCGGTGTCTGATTTTGTATTAAAATTTTGACCCTTTTGATAGTCTTTAAAGATAATAGCTGTAACGCTAAGCATAACAAGCACGACGCCACCAGCTAAGATAGCGTTTGGAAACTGAACTGCTATCATCTCTGTAACGCTCATTTTTGTCATTTCAGCCACAAAGATATTGTGTGCTGAGCCAGGACTTAAAACTCCCCCAAAAGTTCCAGCTAAAACGGCAGCACCAGCCATCGCAGGTTTTACTCCGGAGCTCATTAAAAGCGGTATAAGCGTAGCACCGACCGCCGCTGAACAACCAGCTGCCGAAGGTATGGCGATATTTATAAAATAAGTCAGCAAAAATGTGATAGGGATAAGTAAAAAGCCAATATTTTTCATAGGTTTTGTTAGTAAAATGACTAAGTGCTGGTCGCATTTTGTGTATTTCATAACGTAAGCAAAACCCATACTAGCACAAATGGCTTTTATAAGCCCAGCTTTTGTCATAGATGCTGTAAATTCCGTTAAAGCCATCATAGGATTTAACGCGACGACGCAAAGTACTAGACCGACACCAATTAGCACGGTTCTAGTTTCTCCCTTTCTAACTAGTAGATAAATAACTGCAAAAAGACCAACAATGGCACATATTATTTTATAGTCCATAACTTCCCCCTTGTTTAAAATTTAAATTTCTCATTTAGCTTTATGGTTTGGACTGCTTTGTTGTATTCAAATTTTAGCGCGTCAGCATAGCCCATAACCTCCGCCTCATTGCCATTTATAACAAGTGCCGTTCCTTCTGGCAAGGCGTAAATTTTACTTGTTTGATTGACGATTAAAAACTCCTCAAGCCTCTCCTCTCTGCTTTCGCCGTTGTGTCCCGCGATTTTACCGCTTATAAAGTGCGGATTTATCTGATGTGGGAAGATGTTTATAGCTTCAAAGCTTTTTGGCATAATAATTGGCATATCATTTGTAGTCATCATCGTGCTTCCAGCGACGTTTGCTCCAGCACTCCAGCCAAAATAAACAGCCCCATTTTCAACAGCCTCTTTTATAGCTTTTACAAGATCAAACTTGTAAAGATAGTAGAGTAAAACAAAAGTGTTTCCTCCACCTATGGCTATTGATTTTGCATTTTTTACAGCCTCTTTTGGGTCTTTAAAGTGGTGTATCGAGCGGATATTATCACGCTTTAGGCACTCTTTGACCTTGGCTTCATACTCATCATTTGTGCGTCTAACTCCAGCGTAAGGGATAAATAAAATTTCATCATTATTTACGCCATTTTTCGTTAAAAACTCATCTATCCAGCCACGACAATGGTTTAGATACCCAGTGTCTTTGTAGCTTGAAGCACTTAGTAATAATGCTCTTTTCATATTTTCTCCTTTAATCCATTTAGTTTATATGCTGATCGTAAAAATATATCGACTCCGCCAACCAAACACTCCTCGTCAAAATCAAATTTTTCATTATGATGACCTGCTGCTAAGGTCGTGCCTATCATCAGATATCCGCTTTTGCCACCGCTTTTTTGAACCTTTTGCATAAAGTGTGCAAAATCCTCACAAGCACTAAATTTAAACGTTTTTAAAATTTTATCATCATCAAAAAATGGCGACTCTTTTGCACAGTTTTCATAAAGCTCTGTTACTTCTGGGTCGCTATCTCCGCCACTTGTGCCACCAGTAGGCAATATCTCATAGCTAACGCCATAAGCTAGACTAACGCCTTTTATGATATCTTCGCATTTTTTATACATAAAATCATTTAGCTCAGTGGTTTCGCCCCTTGTTTCACACGCTAAAAAGCCGTTTGGAGCGATGACGTTTCTACCCTCTCCAGCTCTTAAAATTCCGACATTTATGCGAGTTATGCCGTCGCTATGACGAGTGATAGCGTGCATATTTAGTGCTATTTGTGCAGCGGCTAATAGGGCGTTTGCCCCGTCTTGTGGGGCACCAGCGGCGTGAGCTGAGCGACCTTTTAAAATGACGTCAAATTTGGAGGTTGCTAGTAGGTTGTTTGTACCACAAACAATTCCTCTTAATGTTTTTGACTGAAAGCCGATGTGTCCGCCAAGCAAGTAATCAACCTTATCTACGATGCCAGTAGGCTCCATACCGACAGCACCTCTCGTACCTTCTTCTGCTGTTTGAAATATAAAGCGAAATTTGCCGTTAAAATCATCCAAATTTTGAGCGATAAGTTTTGCTAGAGCAAGTCCTATCGTGATATGTCCATCGTGTCCACAAGCGTGAGTGATACCTGCTATATCAGAGCTAAAGCCCTCTTTAAAAGGGCGATGGTTGCTATCTTTGCTCTCGGTTACATCAACGCCGTCAATATCAAACCTAAAAGCTGTAAATTTACCAGCTCTGCCCGTATCGATGTCGGCAACTAGCCCAGTTAATCCGTCTTCCATAATGTCTAAAAATTTGGCCTGTTTGTCATCAAGTAGGCTTTTGGCTCGTTTAATAGCAGCCTCACACGCCTCTTTTGTGCCTAGCCCTGCACGTTTATCTGGAACTACGACTTCTCGTCCCATTTTTAGCGTGTAGCCTAATTTGCTTAAATTATGGGCTATCACAGCTGTAGTAAAAAAAGTAAACCAACCGGTTTCAGGATGAGAGTGAAAAAACCTGCGATTAGCTATTAGCTCATCTTTTAAAGCCACCACACTTTGTGCTATTTTGTCCATTTTGTCCCCCTTGCATTTTTTACTCTTTAGCTAGTTTTAAAACCAAACTGGCTAAAAGCTCTGTTGCTTTAAACGCATCGTCAAAATTTATACTCTCATTTATGTTATGACTAATACCATCAATACAAGGCACAAATATCATACCAACCTGCTTTGCAATGCCACACATATGCATAGCGTCGTGTCCTGCACCACTTGGCAGGATAGTGGTTTTTATGCCGAGTTTATTTGCCTGTGCGTCCATTAGATCAATTAGCTCTTCATCAAGTACGATTGGAGTATCTCTAGTTAGATTTTTTAGCTCAAACGCACAACCATTTGCCTTGCAAATTTGCTCTATTTGAGCACAAATTTGCTCATCTAAAAGGGTTAAATTTTTACTATCAATATCCCTTATATCAAGTCCTAAAATGCACTCTCCTGGGATAACGTTTAATACGCCAGGCAATGCCTTTGCATATCCTACGGTTGCAACTGAAGTTGGGTATTGTTTGGCTAAATTTTCAATCTCTAAGATTATCCTACTTGCACAAACTAGGGCGTCCTTTCGCATAATCATCGGAGTAGCACCGCTGTGATCTGCTTTGCCTATGATTTTAACCTCATAGCGAATTGGTGCTGCTATACCGCTTACTAAGCCAACTGGGATACCTAAACGCTCAAGCACTGGTCCTTGCTCGATATGAAGCTCGATGTATGCTTTGTATGTTTCATCTTTTAAGATGCAAGAGGCTAAGTCATCAGGGTTTAAGCCAAAATTTTTCATAGCTTCAAAAACGCTAATGCCGTTGTCATCTTTTAGCTCTTTAAGTTTGTTTGCATCAAGCTTTTTGCTTACGATTTTACTGCCTATAGTAGCCATTTTAAAGCGACTT
Organism: Campylobacter mucosalis; assembly: GCF_013372205.1. Taxonomy (NCBI): domain Bacteria; kingdom Pseudomonadati; phylum Campylobacterota; class Epsilonproteobacteria; order Campylobacterales; family Campylobacteraceae; genus Campylobacter; species Campylobacter mucosalis. The sequence continues at coordinate 1,446,249 of NZ_CP053831.1, read as the reverse complement.
GACTCTTCGCATACAAATACGATAAGCTCTATGGCACGGGCTAAGCTCTCGCCACTTTCTTTGATAGAACGCATAACCTCAAGTCCAGCCATAACACCAAGTGTACCGTCATAAAATCCGCCGCTTGGAACGCTATCTATGTGAGAGCCTACACTTATCGCTGGTAAATTTGCGTCTTTTACGTTTGCTTCATACCTTGCGTAAATGTTACCAACTGCGTCTATTTTAACACCAAAACCAGCTTGTTTTATGAGATTTATTAAAAATTCGCGAGCCTCAAAATCATCTTTGCTAAAAGCAAGTCTAGTAAGCCCACCGCCCTTAAGTTTACCAAATTTTGAGATAGCCTCAAAATCATCTTTAAGCCTTTGAGTATTTATCATAACCTCTCCTTAATTATAAAGAAATTATAAATTTTATAGACTACTTTAGTAATTTTATCTCACTGGGAATTTTATAAAGCTTAAAATAGGTTAGCTAAATTTGATTTTTTGAAAAATAGATGGGTTAAAAAGATGATAAAAAATAGTTGTAAAATCAGTCCAAGAAGTGGTAAAAGCGAGATGATGTAAAATAAAAATGCACAGATTAGAAATTTAAATCCGCCATTTTCTAGCCATAAAAGCTGAAATTTCTCAACACTTAATGTGTTTGAACCTACATCGATGAGCAGAAGTTTTGAGTAGATGTAAAAAAATGGTATGTTTATGGCGATGAAATTTAGGATCGGAATAAACATAAAAGGTAGGCTAATAAGTAAAAGTGCTAAAAATTTTAATATGCTTAGAGTTATTAATTTTATTGTGTGGCTGGTGCTAATAGGCGTGAAATTTGCGTTATAATGCCTTTTGTTAATCTCTTTGCATACAATTGGCGTTAAAAAACCAGCTATAAAAAGTGCGACGATAATGCTAAGCATAAGCATAAAATACGAGCCTAATGTGTAAAAAACAGCACCCAAAAGCCATTTTACAACGCCATTGCCAATTATGCTCATTACAAATGGATAATTTGATAGGTTTATAAAGCCAAAGTCGCCTGAATTTAGTGCGTCGCCTAGCATTTGACCCAGCTCATTACCTGCTAAAACTAGACCAAATCCAAGCACAAACAGGCTACAAAGTAGTGGCAAAATGCTAAGCAATATAAACTTTTTGGTTAAAAAATCACTCCAAGAGAGCTTTAAAATTTCAATCATTTAATGCTTTTATACTCTTTTTCAAGCTCGGCGTAAATTTCATCTACACTGGTGATCCCACGGGCTAAAATTTCGCTCATCACGACATTATCTTCGCGACCATTCCATACTTTTTGATATGTTCCTTCTTTATAGCCGTTGTGTTGGCGAAACCTGTTTAATACGTTTTTTGCGATATAACACTCATAAAGCGAGTATAAATTTACTCCGCATTTTAAAGACATAGTAAAATATACCTTTAAAATTTCAAATATATCGCTTTCAAAGCCACTGCATTTGTTAATTAACATCTCTATGTCGTTCATTATCTCATAAATGCTCTCGTCAGCGACATTCATAGGTTCTTTGCAAAACTCTGTAAATCCACTAGCTGCACAGATGTCATTTGATAGCTTTTGTATATCCCCGAGTGCTCTTGTGCGATATGTTTGAAGTGCTAGGCTCATTACAAAGTGCCAAATATCAACGACTTCAACACGTAAATTTTGCTCATCAGTTGGTGCGGATATACTTTTCCAGTGCTTCCACGCAAAGCTATCTATAAGCTCAGCACACTCCATATATATGCAACGCTTCCAGCTTATTAGCTTGTCTTGTTTTGTGTAGCCGTTTTCCCAGCCTATGCCATTTGTTTCGTCATTTAGGCTTTGTTGTAAATTTAGCATTGATAAAATTAACTCTTGTTCGTTCATTTTGCGTCCTTTTTATAAGATTATATCAAAAAAACAGAAATTTTAACTATTGATTTATATCATTAAGAAAAAATATATTTTAGATATAATCACGAAAATTTTTTAAGGAGAAAAAATGAGAGAAAATAACCTAGTAGTCTGCAACGTATGCGGTCAAAAAAGCACAGATAACCAAACGGCTGTTTTTATAAAAGCTCATAAAAACGGCGAAGAGGTCGATATCTGCACGAGCTGTATCCCTAGTGTAATCCACGGTTCAGGTATGGTCGTAAAATCAAACGAAGATATAAAAGCAGAAATTTAAGCGGGATAATCACCCGCTTTTACACATAAAATGAAAATTTGTTGGTGCTATCCATCAAATCATCAAATAGTTTTTTAGTCTTTTCAAGCAGTTTTTGACCAGCTTTGTGCTGTTCTAACATCTCATCAAACATCTTAAGTGCGTTGTCTGCTATCGCGTTTGCGTGGTTTAAATCTTTTGCTTGTGGTAGATTCTTTTTAAGCTCATTTGCGAAATTTGAAATTTCGTTATTTGAGAAGATATTGCCCTCATCTACACTTTTCATAAACTCATCTATTTGTGGCTTAATTTTTTTAAGTGCTTCGTTTATCTCTTTTATATCGTTTGCGTCAAGTCCGTTGCCTGAGTACTCAAATTTATAGCCATACTCGTGAGTTAGTGTCATTGCTTGTGTGCTTGAATTTTGCGTTTTTACGCTACTCATTTGAACGCTTTTGTTATCATACATTGATAGGTTTATCTTATCTCCCGAGCTTGTTTTAAACGCGAAGTCTAGGTTGTTGTAGCTTGATTGCGAGTAAAGATTTGCTTTCATTTTTGCTCCTTAGAAAGCTATATCGGTAAAATTTGATTTTTTTAAAGTAACTCAAAGTGGATACACTATCATTAAAGAGATTGGAAAAATGAAAAAATAAGAGGTATAAAATGCTAGAATATATTTTTATCGCAGTTGCTTTTATTGGATTTATGGTAATAGGATACGGAGCTTTGCAATCCACAAAGCTACACGTAAATGACAATTAATGCTTTTTTAGACCTTTTTCATCTAGATCTAATTTTATCTTTTCATTATCCATTATCCCAATACCGCTATTTAAAATTTTAGTCGCAATAGCTTGTGCTTCAGAGAGTGAGTGCATTTTGTACGTTCCGCACTGATACTCGTTTAGCTCTGGTATGTCAGCCTCACTTTTTACGTTTAGGACATCTTTCATAGATTTTTCCCAAGCACTCTTAACAGCTTCTAAACTAGGGCTTCCAATAAGGCTCATATAAAATCCAGTACGACAGCCCATAGGCGAAATATCGATGATCTCAACGCCATTTCCGTTTAGATGATCTCTCATAAAACCGGCATACAAGTGCTCTAGCGTATGAATGCCACGCTCAGGCATAATGTCCTCATTTGGTTTGCAAAATCTTAAATCAAAAACGCAAATATCATCGCCTTTTGGCGTTTTCATACTTTTTCCTAAGCGAACAGCTGGTGCTGGCATAATTGTGTGATCAACACAAAAACTATCTAATAGCGGCATAAATTCTCCTTATAAATTTAAAATTGCAAAAACAGGTCGTTTAACGCCTCGCTAACGCTAGGATGTGTAAAAATTTGCGTAGCCAAATCACTCGCAGTCGCTCTAAATTTCATCGCCAAAGCTATCTCATTTATGATCTCGCTAGAATTTACGCAGTAAAATGTGGCACCTAAAATTTCGCCACTCTTAGCGTCGCAAATAGCCTTTAAAAATCCTGTGTCATTGCCTAAAATTTTAGCATTTGGCACATTTTGCGTAGGTAGTTTTAGCACCTTTATATCTTTGCCTAACGCTTTTGCTTCACGCTCATTTAACCCAATTTTAGCAAGCGGTGTATCGGTAAAAAGAACCTTTGCGTAAGGGCTTCGGTTTTGCTTTGTTCTAGTTTTATCGCCAAAAATTTGTGAATAGACAATGCGAAAATCATCTAAGCTAATGTATGTAAAAAACTCCTCGCCTCTTACATCTCCGACTGCAAAAATATGACTTTGGCTGGTTTTTAGCGTGTCATCAGTCGCCACTCCGCCACGCTCATTTAATGAAATTTTAGCATTTTGAAGCGATAAATCAGCCACATTTGCCACCCTGCCTAACGAGAGCAAAAATGCGTCGGCGTTTATACTTGTGCCGTTAAAAAATAGCGTTTTGCCATCAATTTTTTCTATTTTTGCATTTTCTATAAAGTTTACGCCTTGAGCTTGCAGGTTCTCTAGCACCGCTTTTCTTACGTCATCATCGTCATCTTTTAAAAGCCCAGAGCGTGATAAAAGCGTCACTTTTGAGCCAAAATTTGCAAACATCGATGCCATTTCGAGTCCGATAAATCCACCGCCGATGATGACAAGCTCATTTGGTAACTCATTTAGGTTTAAAATTTCATCACTTTGATATACAAAGTTGCTATTTATGCTAAATTTTGGTGCAATACTAATAGAGCCAGTGTTTATCACGATAAAGTCGCCACTTAAACGTTCGCCACTACTCTTTAAAATCACGCTTTTTTCATCCACAAATGTAGCTGTATCTGTAAAAATTTCTACATTTTTTTCAAGCATTGCGTAATTTTTTGCTCTTAAAGTGGTAATTAATGCCTCTTTTTTGCTCATCGCTTCTTTAAAAAACTGCTTTTTATCAGAGTGAAATTTTGCCTCTTTGCTAAGCGTGATAAGGCGTTTTGTGGGGATACAACCTACATTTATGCAAGTGCCCCCATACATTTTTGATGACTTTTCGATTAGTGCCACTTTTTTGCCAATTGCAGCCGCTTTTGCAGCTAAAGTCTTTCCAGCTTTTCCAAATCCTATTATTAAAATATCAAAATGCTTCATCTTTGACCTTATGTGTTAAATACGCGGTCCCCGGCATCTCCAAGCCCTGGAACGATGTAGTTTTTCTCATTTAGCTTCTCATCAATCGCTGCTGTATAGACCTCGACATCAGGATAAATTTCGCTAAATCTTTTAAGCCCCTCAGGCGCTGCGATTATTGAGATAAACTTAATATTTTTAACGCCTTTTTCACGCAAAAATTTCACAGCATCAATGGCTGTTCCGCCTGTGGCAAACATTGGGTCGATTATTATGGCTGTTCTAGCGGACGCATCAGGCGGGAGCTTGGCGTAAAAAAACTCAGCTTGTGCGGTGGCTTCATTACGCTGAAATCCTAAAAATCCAACACTAGCGTCTGGGATAATGGTAAACACGCTATCAAGCATACCAAGAGCAGCACGTAAAATAGGGCATATCATTATTTTTGTGGCTAGTTTTTTAGCCTTTGTTTTAGCCACTGGAGTTTGCACCTCGACCTCTCTAAGTGACAAATCTCTTGTAGCCTCAAATATCATAAGGTGGCTAATCTCATCAACCACCATACGAAACTGAAATGGCTCAGTTTTTACATCCCTTAAAATCGCAAGTTTATGCTCTATGAGCGGATGAGAGATTAGCTTTATGTTTTGCATTAAAATCCCTTTGCGAGTTTTTGTGTATAAGCCTTTATGTCAAAATTTTTAACCCTTGCGACGCCGTCTTCCACTGCAGCTTGTGCCACAGCAGGTGCGACTGCTGTTAGGACGCGTTTGTCAAATGGTTTTGGTATGATATAGTCTTTGCCAAATTTTAGCTCACTCACGCCAAATGCTTTGCAAACTTCGGCAGGAACTGGCTCTTTAGCAAGGTTTGCAAGTGCTTTTGCCGCAGCCATTTTCATATTTTCAGTGATTTTTTTAGCCCTAACATCTAGTGCTCCACGGAATATAAATGGAAAGCCAAGAACGTTATTTACTTGGTTTGGATAGTCGCTTCTGCCTGTTCCCATCATCACATCACTTCTAACCTCAGCGACCTCTTCTGGGTAAATTTCAGGTACTGGATTTGCAAGTGCAAATATAATAGGCTCTGCGTTCATCGATTTTACCATATCTTTTGTCACAACGCCTGGTTTTGAAAGTCCTAAAAACATATCAGCTCCACGCATAGCGTCAGCTAACGTTCTATCACTAGTTTCTAGTGCGAACTCAACTTTTTCAGGTGTTAAATCAGTGCGACCTGCGTGTATAACACCCTTACTATCTATCATCACGATGTGTCTTGCACCAAGTGCTTTATACATCTTCGCACACGCAATACCAGCAGCTCCAGCACCGCTTACGACAATTTTTATCTTGCTAATATCTTTGCCTGAAATTTCCATAGCGTTTATCATACCAGCGGTTGTGATGATAGCTGTGCCGTGCTGATCGTCGTGCATTACAGGGATATCTACTGCTTCTTGAAGTTTGCGTTCTATCTCAAAGCATTTTGGAGCACGGATATCTTCTAAATTTATACCACCAAATGTCGGCGATAAAGCTTTGCAAATTTCTACTATCTTATCAGGATCGTGCTCGTCAAGCTCTATATCAAAGGCATCTACATTTGCAAATTTCTTAAATAAAACCGCCTTGCCCTCCATAACTGGCTTACCAGCAACTGCGCCGATATCGCCAAGCCCAAGTACCGCTGTGCCATCTGTGATGACCGCAACTAGGTTAGCCTTATTTGTGTAGGTGTATGCTAGTTCATTGTCCGCCTCTATCGCTTTGCAAGGCTCAGCAACGCCAGGCGTATAAGCCATAGAAAGGTCACGTGCAGTTTCGCACGGAGTTTTTACGTTTATGCCTATTTTACCACCTATGTGATATTCTAGTGCCTCTTCTTTTGTTACTTTACTCATTTTCTCTCCTTTAGTATTTTTTCTATTCTGTTTTTAATCTCATCACTACCAAGTACTTCAAGCACTTCAAAAATTGACGGACTTACGCTTGAGCCTGTTAGACTTACACGAAGTGCTTGTGCTAAATCTTTTAGCTTTAAGTCGTTTTGTGCTAAGAATTCATTTGTCAGCGTTTCGTAGCCGTTTGCGTCTAAATTTAGCGTTAAAATCTCTTTAAATTTGGCTAAAATTTCAAGGCTATTTGGCGTTATAAATTTCTCATACGCCTTCTCATCATAGCTTTGTGGTGCGTTTATTATCGCAAGTGCTGCGTTTTTCATATCAATTAGCGTTTTTGAGCGCTCTCTTAAAATGTTTAAAAGCAGTTCGCCCTTTTTATGTGCTTTAAAATCTACATCAAATTCAAGCATATCGCGAGCCAAACGCTCATACGGCAAGGTTTTAATGTAGTGTGCGTTTAGCCAGTCAAGCTTTTGGGCATTGTATGTGCTTGCACTTTTGTTTATATCGTGCGGGTCAAAGTATTTAAGCATATCGGCCATACCAAAAATTTCATCATCGCCGTGGCTCCAGCCAAGACGCACCAAGAAATTTAGCAAGGCTTCTGGCAGATAACCCATACGCTTATACTCCATTACATCGGTTGCACCGTGTCTTTTGCTAAGCTTCTTGCCGTCTTCGCCGTTTATCATAGCAACGTGAAAAAACTCTGGAATTTTAAATCCCAAAGCCTCATATAAAACTATCTGTTTTGGCGTGTTTGAAAGGTGATCATCGCCTCTAATAACGTGCGTAATGCCCATTAAAGCGTCATCAACGACAACAACAAAATTATAAGTCGGAGTGCCGTCAGACCTTGCGATAATAAAGTCGTCTAAAATGTCAGCTACGTTAAATTTTACATCGCCTTTTATGCCGTCTTTAAAGGCTATCTCGCCAGCACGTGGTGCTTTTATGCGAATAACTGGCTCAATGTCAGCTGGTGGGGTGCCTTTAAAATCCCTATATCTGCCGTCATATTTTGGGCGTTCTTTCCTAGCTTCTTGCTCGGCCCTAAGTGCGTCAAGCTCCTCTTTGCTCATATAGCACTTATATGCCTTGCCCTCATCAAGTAGCTTTTGGACGAATTTTGCGTAAATATCAAAGCGTTTTGACTGATACTCAACCTCGCCGTCATAATCAAGCCCGCACCACTTAAACGCCTCTCTTATCGCTATTGTCGCCTCTTCTGAGTTGCGTTTTAAATCCGTATCTTCGATACGAAGCAGGAATTTACCGCCATTTGCCCTAGCATAAAGATAGCTATAAAGTGCCGTCCTAAGTCCGCCGATATGTAAGTATCCCGTTGGTGAAGGTGCAAATCTAGTAACTATCATATTTTAACCTTAAATTTTTATGTTATAATTTGGCAAATTATATTTACAAATTACTTAAACAAAGGTTTTATGATGGTTAAAAAAGCTATTTTTGCGTCGTTAGTGTGTGGAATTTGCCTGAATGCACAAATGGTAAATGGTATAGCCGCTATCGTTGAAAATGAGCCTATAACGCTATTTGAGGTCTCAAAGGTAAAAGAGCAACTTAAAATTAGTGAGCAAAAAGCACTTGATTTGCTTGTGCGTGATAGGCTAGAACAAGCCCAAATAAAGGCACTTGGAATTAGCGTAACTCCATTTGAGGTCAATGAAAGAGTTGAGAGTTTGGCTAAAAATAATGGACTTACTAACTCAGAATTTAGATCGCAAATCGAGCAGAAAGGTGTGAAATTTAGCGATTTTAAAAGCGATATTGAAAAAAATTTATTGCAAGAAAAGCTTTATAAAAATATCTTTGCAAATGTAGGCAAAAATATAAATGAAGATACAGCAAGGCGGTATTTTTTAAACAATCGTGCGGAATTTAGCACGTTTAAAAGCATATCTGTTGTGCTCTTTAGCGCTGATGATCCAAACCTTTTAGTTGCCCAAAAAAATGCTGGGATTAAGCCCATTGCTGGTGTTAAGACAAAGGTTTTAAACTTAAGCTATGAAAACATAAGTCCACGTTTGGCAGTGTTGCTTTCAGCTACGCCAGAACAGAGCTTTACCCAACCACTTCAAGGGCAAAATAGCTTTGATATGTTTTATGTAAATTCTAAAAATGGCTCATATACTCCAGAATTTGAAGATATAAAAGATGAGGTTTTAAACGCACTTTATACGTCCGAGCAAGAGAGGGTGGCTCAGGATTATTTTGATAAACTTCGTGCAAAAGCAAAAATAAATATGATAAGGCAACCACAATGATAACAGTAAAATTTCTTGGACCAATTGAATTTGATGATATGAAGCTTGATGTTAAGACACTTGATGAATTAAAGCAAAAACTTAGCGAATATAACGAACTAGAATTAAAAGAGTGGCTTAAAATTTGTGCTGTTTCGGTAAATGATGAGATAGTTACTGAATTAAATACGCCTTTGCGTGACGGCGATGTGGTGTGTATATTACCGCCTGTTTGTGGAGGATGAGAGTGGAAATTTATGACGGAAGCCTTGATGTTTGCCAGATACAAAATCGCTGGTATAACGATGTAAAAGATAAAAATTGTGGTGCGTTAATAACATTTGTAGGCATTGTACGTGAAGAAAATGGCATAAGTGCCCTAAGCTTTGACATATATGAGCCTTTGCTTAAAAAATGGCTTGACGAGTGGCAAAAACGAGCAAATGAGCAAAATGCTAGGGTGCTTTTTGCTCATTCAAAAGGCGACGTGGCGGTGCATACTAGCTCGTATATAGCGGGGGTTTTAAGCCCTCAGCGTAAAGTTGCACTACGTCTTATAAACGAATTTGTCGAGGACTTTAAAGCAAATGCTCCGATTTGGAAATATGACGTGATAAATGGTAAGCGAATTTATGCCAAAGAGAGAAGCCAAGCCATAAATGGAGCTGGATTACTAGCATAATTAAATTTGGACGCAGTTTTGCGTCCTTTACTACTAAGCTACTTTTTTATTAAAAATTCCAACATAAATAGCAAACACAAATCCAATCGCTAAAGCATATGGGGCGATATCCGTTATGCCTTTTGGAGAGCTTGCTAAGATAAAATTATGCGAGAATGCTGCTCCTGTCATCATACCTATGACAAATATAACCGAGCTTAAATTTCCGGTGCCCATTTGAACAAGATGTTTACCAGGGCAACCCTCACTTAGACTAAAGCAAAGCCCAGCTAAAGCCATACCTAAAAAGTTCCACAACCACTCATTGTGTGCGATCGGTTGTGCTTCAAAGCCGAATTTATACTGCCCAAATAGAGCGTTTGTGATACTTGCAAAAACTACGATACTAGCCACCCCACTAAGCATAGAAAAGTCGCCTCTAAATGCACTACCAAAAGCACCGGTGCTACAAAATTTGCTTTTTTGCATAAAAATGCCAACTACTACCGCACAAATGAGTGAAACTGCGATACTAGCGTGCATTGAGCCTGGACCTTTTATGGAGCTAAAAATCGCACCATTTTCACTCACTTTTAGGTCAAAAATGACTGCTAAGAGTAACAAAATGGAGATTATTGTCGGCAAAATTCCAACTGCTTTTGAAATTTTAACGCCCTCGGTTAGTGCGTAGCCTTGTTTTTTAAACATAAAACCACCAAAAACACCAGTTATGAGTCCCAAAATTCCAGCTATCGCACTAAGATCGCCACCTCCGAGTCGCAAAAATGCTCTCCAAGGACAACCTAAAAATACAAGACAACCTATCATCGCAAAAACGCCAAGAAAAAATCTAACAAATGGCGATGAGCCAGTGGTTGGGCTAAATTCTTTCGTCCAAAACATACTAGCACAAAATCCACCCAAAATAAGCCCTATAATCTCAGGACGAACGTATTGTAAAGTTGCCACATTATGAAAGCCAAGAGCCCCAGTCGTATCGCGTAAGAAACAAGCGGCACAAATCCCCATATTGCCAGGATTGCCAAGCTTTACCAGAACCGCACCAAGTATCCCAAGTGTTGCACCTGCGATGATGTACCATTTTAAATTATTCATAAAAATCCTAGATGAAAATTTAAGCTAACTAGCTTCTAGGGCGAAATTCTACACATAATAAAATAAAAAATTAATAAAATTTAATCGGCTATTTAATACAAAATGATAGAATATGCTAAAATTTAATAAAGGACGCAGTATGAAAGAGTGGATGCCCTATAAACAGAGTTTAGAAATTTTAAAATCAACGATAACACCTTGGGATAGAGTTCAAAAAGTAGCGATAACACAGGCGTTAGACAGGCATATTGCAACAGATATCATAGCAGAGCAAAACTATCCGTCTCGCGAGTTAAGTGCTATGGATGGATATGCGTTTAAGTGGGAGCAGGGCTTAAGTGAGTTAGAGCTTATCACTGATCTTCCTGCTGGAAGCGATAAAGGCATAGCAGTAAGTGGCGTAAAATGTGTAAAAACATTTACAGGATCGCTTATGAGCGAGGGTACTGATACGCTTATACCGGTTGAAAATGTTGAGGTTGTGGGTGGTAAAATTTTAATTAAAAAGCCGGTGCCAAAGGGTTTTGCCGTGCGTGAGATAGGCGAGAGCTATAAAAAAGGCGAACTGCTTATAAAAAAAGGAACGAAAATAGGCTACGCAGAGGTTGCGTTGCTTGCTGAGCTTGGGGTGTTTCACGTAAGCGTATTTATCCGTCCTAGAGTGGCTATACTGGCTACTGGAAGCGAGATAAAAGATCTTGGCGAACCGATAGAAAATAAGGCTCAAATTCACAGCTCAAATCACATCGCAATCGCTCAAATGGTGCACAAAATGGGAGGTGAGCCGATAATTTGCCAAATAGTAAAAGATAGGGCTGATCTTGTAAAAGAGGCTATTGTTAGTGCATTAAAGAGTGCTGACGTGCTAATAACCACCGGTGGCGTTAGTATGGGGGATTATGACTTTGTAAAGGGTGCGTTAAATGAAAATTTTAGCATTATCATAGACGGAGCTTGTATAAAACCGGGTAGGCACATAAAGGTCGCAAAATCTGGCGATAAATATATCTTTGCTTTGCCGGGTTTTCCGTATTCGGCGATGGTTATGTGTGTACTTTATGTCAGGGTGCTTTTAAACTCGTGGTTTGGGGCAAATGAGCCTTATATAAAGGCGGTTATTAGCGAAGATTATGCGAAGCGTTCGCCATTTTTGGAATTTACGGCTGTAAATTTGGAGTTTAAAGACGGCTTTGTTTATGCAAATCTAAGTGGCAAGAAGCTTGGTAGCTCGGCTATCGTAAATAACCTTACAAACAACGCTGCACTGCTTGTTGTGCCAAAAGAGACTGAGTTTATAGCTCGTGGCGAAGTGGTTGATATTTTGCTTATGGTTTGATTTTGTATCCTTTTAGCAAGGATACAAAATTTAGCTTACTACTCAGTTGGTGCTTTGCTTTGTAAAAACCTCACAAGCGTTGCAAACTCCGTATCATCAAGTGCCGAGTTTGCTCTCATAGACTCAACCACACTAGGCCATACGTTTGCATTGTACTCATCATAGTGGTGCAGTGCATGACAGCCTCCACAGCGTGTTTTAAACAGCTCTTCCCCCTCTGTTTGAAGAGTAGCAAGAGACTTTAGGCTATCTTTTTTAACAAAGCCTTTTATGCTTACTTTAAGCCAATCGTTATCGTAGTCGTCTTTTACTTTTTCTACCTGTTTTAGTGCTTTTAAATTTGTGGTTTTCAGATCGGCTTCAAGCACCCCAAGCCTTGCGTAGCTGACATCACTTCCTTCTGGCAAGTAGCCTTGATACTGGGCTAAAACATACTCTTTGTCGTCTTTTAAAATTTCCACCTTTGCTCCGACAAGTAACGTAGCTAGTGGTTTTCCGCCGACTTTATCTAAAATTTCAGTGTTGCTTCCTATGAAATTTTCAGCTCCTAAAAGTAGTGAAGCTAACGCTAAACAAATTACAATTTTTCTCATACTTTTCCTTTAATAAGCCCCCTAAAAAGGGGACTTTTTTATATTTAGGCTTTAAATTTTGGCTTTGAAAAGACCTTAATTGTTGGCAAATCATCTTTAAATTTTTCAATCTGCACCAATGCCGTAGCTTGATTTCCGCACGCAAGGCTTGATGTTTTATCGTTTGGCACTAAGACATTTACGTTTCCGTGAACGCAAAGCCCGTCTTTATCAGGATCCCACCAAGCACCCTCTTGCATACGAATGACGCCTTTTTTGACATTTTCGGTTACAACTACACCTGCTAAAAGCTCACCCCTATCGTTAAACACACGCACAATATCGCCGTTTTGTAGCTTTCTATCTTTTGCGTCATCTGGGTGTATCCACACAGGTTCCCTTCCTTTGATCTCTTCAAGATCCCTAAGCCAAGTATTGTTTAGCTGTGAGTGTAGGCGATATTTTGGGTGTGGAGTTACTAAATTTAGTGGATATTTCTCTGCCTTTTTGCTTCCTAGCCACTCCTCAGGCTCCATCCAAGTAGGGTGTGCCTTGCAGTCATCATAGCCTGCTTTTTCTATCTTTTTAGAGAAAATTTCAATCTTTCCTGATGGAGTGCCAAGTCTGTTTGTGATAGGATTTTTTCTAAAATCAGCCATTTTTACATACTCTTTTGCACTTTCTGGCACCTTAAACTCAGCATATCCTTTTGCCCAAAACTCATCAAAACTTGGCATTTTTAGTCCGCTCTCATCGGCTTTTTTCTTTGAAGCTTCGTAAAAGTGCTTAATCCAACCCATAGTATCGCGACCCTCTGTAAAGGCTTTAACTTCTGTTTCTCCAAACTGAGCTAAAATTCCGCTGTAAATTTCATAGTCGCTTTTTGCCTCGCCGTAAGGCTCTGCGATTTTGTGCATAGCTAGAATTTTCTTATTTGTGTGAATTTTTGTTATGTCGTTTCTCTCTTGCTCGGTTGAAGCTGGTAAAACGATATCTGCCATTCTTGCACTTGCCGTCCAGAAGCAGTCTTGAACGATAAATGTATCAAGTTTTTCAAATGTTTTTGCCATTAAATTTGTATCAGGGTGGTGATGGAACGGATTTCCTCCAGCCCAGTAAGCCATTTTTATCTGTGGAAACGTTAATTTTTTGCAGTTAAAGTCTATCTCAAGGCCTGGATTATTTATGCAATCAAGTATGCGAGATACTGGAATAGCGATATTTGATCTATTTTTCCACTCACCTTCAACGCTTGGAGTGATACCTATCTGACCAAGTCCAGGGAATGCTGATGATGTGGTTGCTTTGCCACTTGCTAGGCTTAAGGCTGAGCCAACAGGCATAGCTGGGCTTGGAGTACCGCCGTCTGAGTAGTGGTAGGCAAAGCCAAATCCACCGCCAGGTAGTCCGATTTGACCTATAAATGAGGCAAGAGTGATTGCCATCCAGTGGAATTGCTCTCCGTGTCTAGCACGTTGTGGTCCCCAGCCACCCATTATCATTGTACGTTTTGAGCCAAAAATCTTAGCTAAATTTTTAATCTCATCTTCGCTTATGCCACAAATTTTAGCTGCCCATTTTGCGTCTTTTACGACTTTATCTTCAGCTTCGCCAAGCAGGTATTTTTTAAATGCTTCTGCTCCGCTTGTGTATTTTTTTAAGAAATTTTCATCGGCTGTGCCGTTTTTTATCATCTCATAGCAAATAGCCATCATTAAAGGCACGTCAGTTGTCGGATTTACCGCTATATGCTCGGCATTTAGATATTTTGCTGTGTTGTTATAGACTGGGTCAATGTTTATAACCTTTAGACCACGCTTTTTCATCTGCTCTTTTAGCTTTTTAAAGTAGATATAACTTTCGTGATCTGGCACACCCCAAGCGATTTGGTTTGTATTTAGCGGATCAGCTCCCCAAAGTACTACAACTTCTGAATGCTCTAAAACTACAGGCCAAGCTGTAACAGCTGCGTTGCCTTCATCAACGCCAGTTATGTGCGGAGTTATGGCACTTATTGCGTGTTGAGAGTAGTTTAGTGTTCTTGTCGTGTAGCCACCTAATATATTTAGCATTCTGCCAAGCAAGGCTTGTGGGTTATTTACGCTACCTACGCAGTACCAGCCATAGCTTCCGCCATAAATGCTTTGGGCTCCATACTCTTTATAAACTCTTTTTAGCTCATCAGCCACTAGTTTATACGCCTCATCCCAGCTTATCTCGACCCACTCGTCTTTACCGCGTTTTGACTTGTCGCTTTTATATCCTTTTTCTAGGTAACCTTTTCTGACGGCTGGTTTTGCAATGCGAGTTTCGTCATAAGTCCTTGCAACTACGCCTTGCGTTAGGCTAACTGGGAAAAAGTCTAGCTCGTCAATGTGGTCAATGCCCTCAAATTTACCATTTTTACTAAAGGCTTTAAACGCTCCAAAGTGACTTGCACTTACTTTTTTGGCTTCATCGTTCATTAGCTCATCGCTGATAAATGAACCAGCATTTAAACTGCTAACACCGACAGCTCCTGCTCCTACACCTTTTAAAAAATCTCGTCTTTTCATTTTTTCTCCCTTTGAAAAAAGTACTAATGAGCATTATATAGGGGTAGATTTTAAAAAATACTGAAAAATTATGTTATATTGTAAAGTTAGTTTTTTATATTAATATTTATTTAAAATTTATTAGGCTAGAGCCTTTAAAATCTGTTTTGCACTGGCAAATGCAAAGTGCAAATTATATCCGCCAAGCATACCAGTAACGTCTAAAACTTCGCCGATAAAGTAGAGATTTTTTACATTTTTGCTTTGGAAATTTTCATTTAGTTCTGTCGTGCAAACTCCACCACGGCTTACTTCTGCACGTTCAAAACCAAATGTTCCAGCAGGAGCGAAGTCATATTTAAAAAGCCTATATACAAGCTCTTTTTGCGTGTTATCGTAGTTGTTAAATGCCATATCTTTTAGCCCTTGCGACTTTAAAAACTCGACCACAAAACTCTTTGGTAAATTTAAAACACTTGATAGCTGTTTTTTACCGCAAACTAGACCGCTTTTATTAAAATTTGGTAGAAAATTTATAGACATTTGCCCCTTTTTCCAAAAGAGCGAAGTGTTTAAAATGGCTGGACCGCTTATGCCTTTGTGTGTAAAAAGTATATCGCCGCTAAATTTTCTCTCTCCTAGTAAAATTTCAGCTTCAAAGCAAACTCCGCTTAGATTTTTAAACCAAAACTCATCTTTTTGCACCGTAAATCCTACAAGCGCTGGTTCAAATTTGTTAATCTTTAGACCAAAATCACTAGCGATTTTTAAGCCGATATCACTAGCCCCTAACGCTTTGTAACTAGCCCCGCCCGTGGCTATGACTAAATTTTTAGCCATAAATTTTTTATCATCTTTGGTTGAAATTTCAAAAATATCACCGATTTTATCTGCCTTTATGACATCTGCGTTGTAAAAAATTTCGGCTCTTATTTTGCTTAAAAGTGCGTTTAAAACGGCTTTTGACGAGCTATCGCTAAAAAATTGTGAGTTTTTTTGCTCTTTAAATTTTACCTGGCTAAAAAAATCCAAAATATCTTTAAAACTTAAATCATCTAAAGCTTGTTTTATAAAATTTTCATCTGCTAGGTAGTTTTTGGGGTTTATGTGCCTGTTTGTGATGTTACATCTTCCGCCACCACTAGCTAAGATTTTCTTACCTGCTGAGCTATTTTTTTCTAAAATGGCGACATTTTTGCCTTTTAAATTCGCCGCCAAAAATAGCCCACTAGCACCACCACCAATAATTAAAATATCATATATCAAATTTTCTCTTTAGCATTTTTAGAATGTGTTTTGATAGCTCTAGTCCTCGTGAGCGGTGTGAAATTTCAAGCTTTATGCTCTCGTCAAGTTCGCCTATGGTCTTATTAAAGCCGTTTGGGATAAACATAAAATCATATCCAAAGCCGTTGTTTCCGCGTTCTTCGTCTATTGCTACTCCGTGCATAAAGCCGTGTGTGCTAAAATCCCCAAATTTCGATACTATGGCTATACAGGCTGTGTAGTGTGCTTTTGAGTTTTTTGCTTTTAGTGCGTTTAGCTCATCTTTAAGTTTTGCTCTGTTTGTCTTATCGGTTGCGTTTTCTCCGCTAAAACGAGCAGAAAAAATCCCTGGTCTGCCTCCAAGCACATCAACGCTAATACCGCTATCATCGCTTAGAACGATAAATTCATTTTCTAGTTTCATCTGCTTTAGTTTTTCATAAACGGCTTTTGCTTTTATGAGTGCATTTTGTTTAAAGCTAGAGCCATTCTCAACTATCTCAAAAGGCTCTAAAATTTCACTAAGTGCGAAAATTTCATACTCTTTTAGATACTCTTTTATCTCTTTTACTTTGTCTTTATTTGAGGTTGCAAGGACGATTTTCACGACTTTTCCTTTTATCATTTTGGCTGTGATTTTATCAAAATATTTAAAATTTTGTGTTAAAATCTAACTTTTTTGAAAGGAAATTTGATGTTAAAAAGTGTTTTACCGCTTAGTTTTATCATTGGCAATAGATTTTTTGGTATTTTTATAGTGCTTCCAGTTCTTAGTCTTTATGCGTTAAATTTAGAGGGTGCGAACGAATTTTTAGTAGGTGTTTTAATAGGCGGTTATGCGATAACACAGATGATTTTTCAGGTGCCATTTGGTGTGCTTTCTGATAAAATCGGACGCAAAAAAAGCATAGCAATAGGGCTATTGATATTTATTGCGGGATCGTTTATATGTGCGGTGTCTGCTGATATTTACATGATGATTTTTGGCAGGTTGCTTCAAGGCGTGGGTGCTATAGGTGCGGTTGCAACGGCGATGATAAGCGACTACACAAGCGAGGATAATCGCTCAAAAGCTATGGCAATAATGGGGGTTTTTATCGGACTTGCGTTTTCGTTATCGATGATTTTAAGCCCAATTTTAAGCAAGAGCTGGGGACTTTCTGGGCTTTTTTATCTAAGCGGAGGACTTAGTATTTTATGTCTTGTTTTGCTTTTTACGGCTGTGCCTAAAGATGTAAAAGTAGTTCATATCGAGGAGAAAGTTCCATTTTCAAAGCTCATTTTGCAAAAGGATTTTTTAATAATTAGCATTACAAATTTAATGCAAAAAATGCTTACAAGTATCGCATTTTTGGCTATTCCTATTATATTGGTAAATGAGCTTGGGTTTTTAAAAGATAGCCTTTGGCAAGTTTATGCCATTAGCACGGTTTTTGGTTTTATAGCTATGGGGCTTGGCGGGTTTTTAGGCGATGGTAAAGGGCTTAGCAAGGCTATTTTGCTAGTTGGGGTAGGGCTATTTATCGGTGCGTATTCGTTTTTTAGCGTTGCTAGTAGTTCGTTTGTGTTTATAATCGGCGTTGTTGTATTTTTTATAGGTTTTAATCTACACGAGCCAATAATGCAATCTTGTGCTACAAAATTTGTAAAATCAAAACAAAAAGGTGCAGCACTTGGAGTGTTTAACGCGTTTGGTTATTTTGGCAGTTTTGTAGGCGGAATTTTTGGTGGGTATGTGCTTCACAAACACTCTATGTTTGAGCTGGGTGTAGTTTGCGTGGTGCTTTGCTGTATTTGGCTTTTGGGACTTTTAAGACTAAAAGATCCGCGTGTTTTTAAGAGCTTAAAATTTAGCAAAGATACTGATATATCAGCACTTGATGGAGTAAGTGGGGTTTTTGATAGAGTTTTAAATGATAAAGCAAAGATTGTAAAAATCGATCAAAGTATAATCAGCGAAGAAAAGATAAGAGAAATTTTAAACATAAAATAGCAGAAATTTTAGTTTCTGCTCTCATACTCGTTAAAACCAAACTCACGTATGATTTTGATATCGCCATCTTCTTTTAAGAGTGCTAAATTTGGGAGTTTTACTCCATTAAACGTTGTATTTTTTACAATTGTGTAGTGAATTTGATCTTTAAAAATAACCTTATCGCCTATCTTTAGCTCGTTATCAAATCTATACTCGCTATCTCCGGCTTCAAGACCTACGATATCTCCAGCAAGACAGGTGTGACTACCTAAAAGATACTCAAATTTTCCGTTTTTGCTCTCATTTTCTACAGCTGGACGATACGGCATAAGCACGGTATCTGGCATATGTGCTTCGGCTGAAACGTCTAGGATAGCTATATTTTTTTCATTTTGCACTATATCAAGGACGCTAGATATTAAAAATCCAGTTTGCCAACCAACAGCCTCTCCTGGTTCAAGTAAAACATCTACATTGTATTTTTGTTTGAAATTTTTAATAAGAGCAATAAGCAACTCAACGTCATATCCCTCGCGTGTGATATGGTGTCCGCCACCAAAGTTTATCCACTTCATTTTTGGTATAAACTCTCCAAATTTTCGCTCAAACTCAGCCAAGACAAGCTCTAGACTCTTTGCACTCTCTTCGCAAAGTGCGTGAAAGTGAAGTCCGCTTATGCCATCAAGTAGCTCAGGGTTAAAGTTTGCCCTTGTTACTCCAAGGCGACTAAAACGACCACAAGGGTTGTAGGCTTCTACGGGAGATACTGAAATTTCAGGATTTACTCTAAGTCCGCAAGATATGCCAGATGATAGTGCTTTATCTTTAAATTTTACCCACTGGTTAAAGCTGTTAAAGATAACATCGCTTGAGATAGATAAAATTTCATCTATCTCATCATCTTTGTAAGCTGGAGAGTAGGTGCAAATTTCGCCACCGACGTATTTTTTAGCAAATTTTGCTTCATATAAGCCACTGCAAGTTGCACCATCAAGATACTGGCTAACTAATGGCATAACTCCGCTAAATGCAAAACCTTTAAGGGCAACTAAAATTTTGGCTCCGCTTTGATCTTTTACGTATTTTAAAAGTTCTAAATTTTTACGAACCTTGGCTTCTTCGCAGACGTAAGCTGGTGTTTTTAGTTGCTCTAAAGTCATTTTATATCCTTTTGCTATTTAAGTTTTGCTTCTTCTACGATTTTTGGCACACTTTTTACGCCTGCACTAAAGTATTTAGTTCTAAGTGCGTTCATCTGCTCTATTTGTTGCTCGGTTACAGCTTTTTCAGGTACTTTTGCGTCTTCTGCAAAGTATTTGCGTAAAATTTTAACCTTATCGCTATCGCTTTTTGCTGTTGCGACCTCTTTGTAGATTAGATAGCTTTTTTCAAGTGCGCTTGTGTCGTGAACTGAAGTTAAGATGATCTTGATATTTTGTGTTTGTAGGCGTTTTTCGGTGTTTTTTAACTCCGCTCTACAATATGGACATTCAGGGTCACTAAATATAACAACGGTTGGTTTTTTAGGGTCGTTACCTAAAGAGATGATGTTTTTGCTGTCCTCTTTTTTGTATGTGTCAGCGAGTTTTTTATTCATTATATTTTCCATTATCTCACCCTTAAAACTCTTTTGATTTTTAAGGTCAAACATATCAGGGAAGATTAGATCTTTGTTTGCAAAAACAACTTCTGTATCGCTATTTTGTCCGTCAGAGATGTTTATAAGAATGCTTTCATACTCTGGAAATTGCGCTATTTTCTCTCTTGAAGTTACTTCAACTTTTATACCCTCTGGCACGATTTGTTGATAAAATTTTATGATCTCTTCGTTTGAGACACCAAATGCTATGTTTGCTAGAGCAACGCTAAAAAGTAGTGTTTTTTTCATTTTTTACCTTTGTTTTGGAATTTTTGTTGATTATAGTTTATCTTTGTTAATATCATTTAAATTTTCTATCCTGCCCGTCTTTGATAATATTTGCATCTTTATCTAGCGTTTCAAGATATGCGATTACATACTTTCTGCTTAAATTTAGGACGTCTTTTGCGTTTTGAACATTTACAAACCCTTGCGTTTTGATGATATTTTTTAGGCTACTTATGGCTTCATCTAGGGCTTTTGTGGTTACAAAAAGGTTGTGAGCTAGACGCACGACTCTGCCTTGTGCTGTTAGCTTTTTAAGGGCATTATCGCCACTTACTCTATCTATCTCAAGCTCATCATAGATATTATATGGAGCCTCTGGGGATAGGTTTGCATTTGAGAGAATTTTATAAATTTCATCTTCAAGACGCACCTTAAGTTCGCTTAAATCAACTCCAGTTTTTGTATAAACTCCGTCATTTTTGCTAATTATTTTAGTATCTTCAAGCTCATTTAATGCGATTTGAACTAGATTTTGACTAGCCCAAGTAAGCTTTAAACTAATAGAATTTGCAGAAAAAATAGCAAATTTGTTTTTTTGGATAATAAAATTTATAAAATCTTTTATCCTGCTTATAGCACTTAAATCATAGACATTTAGCACGGCTTCATCTATGAAGGTATTTGGCAGAGTTTTTGCGATTTGCAGGGCGTCATCGTGGCTTAAATCAAATCGTTGAAACGAACTTATAAGCCCAAAGCCATTTTTGTGAAGCTCTTTTAATATCGCAAATACCGCTTTAAAATCCTTGTGATTTAGTGCGTTTAAGAAATTTATTTTAGATTGTTTTTTTAGCGGTTCGCTAATTGGATTTAGCACTCGTCCGCCACCTACTACACGTCCATTTGCGATTAATATAAATGGTTCGTTAAATTTTAAAAACATATCTTTTTCAAATTTAAATGTTACAAATTTACTCTGGTTTTGTTCGCTTAGTATTAGGGATTTTGCTGGTGCTTGTTTTGAACCCACACAAAATGTAACGTTTTGGTTGTGAGATATTGCTGCAAATACGACAGCGTCGATCTCTTTAAAACCTCTAAAAAAGCCTTTTTTGCTTAGAAGTTGCCCTTTTTTTAGCTCACTTAACTCAACGCCTGTTAGATTTAGAGCCACCCTTGAGCTAGTTCCTGCATTTTGTGTGTTTTGGTCGTGAGTTTGTATGTTTCTTACTAAAACTTCCTTTGCAAGGTCGTAGTTATAAAGCTTCTCACCAACCCTAACCGAGCCACTTAATACGCTACCAGTTACGACAGAGCCTATACCTTTTATACTAAAAGCCCTATCGATATAGTAGCGAAAAAGCCCCTCTTCGTCGCGTTTTTTAGGTTTTAGGTTAAAAAGATAATCGCGTAAGTTTGTCACACTTTGCTCATCTTTTATGCTTACAAAAAAGCTCTGAAGTATGCTTAAATTTTTAAAATTTTCTATATACTCGCTAAGCTCTTTTTGAACTTCTAAAAGTCTATCCTTGCTGACTAAATCGGACTTTGAGATGACTAAAATAATGCTTTTTACATCAAGCAAGGATAAAATTTCAATATGCTCTTTTGTTTGTGGCATAATTCCGTCATTTGCAGCCACGACTAGCATACAAACGTCAAATCCAAACGCCCCAGATATCATAGTTTTAACCAAATTTTCGTGACCTGGAACATCTATAAAAGAGATATTTTCATCGCCTCTTTTTAAATTTGAAAAGCTTAAATCTATCGTGATACCACGCTCTTTTTCTTGCTCTAAGTTATCACCCTCAAAGCCGTTTAGTGCCTTAATAAGAGCTGTTTTGCCGTGATCTATGTGTCCTGCTGTGCCTACTATTAGGTTCATTTTGCACTCTCTATTTTGTTAATTTTTTCTATTAGCTCTTTTACATCTTTATCTAAAATGCTTCTTAAATCAAGTAAAAAAGCCTCGTTTTCTATCCGTCCTATAATGCCCTCTGCTCTGTAAATGCTCTCGTTTAAAATAGCTTCTCCAGCTACTTTTAATGCTATGCTTGGATAGGTTTTATTAGGCAGACTACCGCCACCTACAAAGGTGTTTGTTTTTACTATCTCAAGTGGAGTTTTTAAATTTTGATTTATTAAATTTGCTAAATTTTCTAGACTAGAAAGCTCTTTGTTTATGTGTTTTATCGTAGTTATAAGCTCAAATTCCTTGTTTAAATAAGCCTTTACGCTCTCAGATAAAATCGCTAGAGTCACCTTGTCCACCCTAAGCATTCTTAAAAGCGCGTTTTTGCGTAGTTTTACGATTAACTCCCTTTTGCCAAGGATTATCCCTGCTTGAACGCTACCAAAAAGCTTATCGCCACTAAAGCTTACAAGGCTAACTTTGCTAAATTTTGCTATGCTAGGCTCATCTTTGCCAAGGTTGTAATTTAACTCGCCAACATAACCGCTACCAAGATCGTAATACTCTATTAAATTTCTGTCTTTTGCCAGTTTTGAAATTTCGCTTATATCGACACTTCGTGTAAAGCCAACGATGTCAAAATTTGAGCGATGAACCTTTAAAAGCATTTTTGTGCTTTCATTTATGGCGTTTTCGTAGTCATAGAGATGAGTTTTGTTTGTTGTGCCGACCTCTTTTAGGATACTTCCTGAAGCACTCATAACGTCGGGCACACGAAAACTACCACCTATCTCAACTAGTTCGCCTCTGCTAACTATAGTTTCGCCACCTTTTGCAAATGTGTTTAGGATTAAAAACACGGCACTTGCGTTGTTATTTACCACAAGTGCGTCCTCAAAGCCAAAAAGAGATGAGAGTAAAGAGCCGATATAATCGTATCTGTTGCCTCTTTGTCCACTGTTTAGGTTGTATTCTAAATTTGAATATGATGTGATGACGTCCTTTGCCCTAGATAAAATTTGCTCATCTATCACGCTTCTTGCTAAATTTGTGTGCATTACGACGCCAGTTGCGTTTATTAGGCGTTTTAAACCCTTGTTTATAAAATTTTCATATTTTTGTAAGATTAGCTGAGTTAGTTTGTCAAACTCTAGCATATCCTTGCCTTGCTTTAAAAGCTCTCTTTGCTTTTCTAGCTCATCTCTTACGATGTTTGCTAGTATCGGTTTTATCGCTGTTTTAAAACACTCAAGGTTTAAAATTTTATCCACTTGTGGTAGTTTGTTTAGGCTCATTTTTTCTCCAAGTAAGTTTGTTTTACTGGTGCTTATTTTAGCAAATAAATTAAATTTAAGCCTTAAAGGGCTTTTAATAAGTTTAAGAGTAATATGCTCTTTTTGATAATCAAAAAGGAAAGATATGAAAGAATTTGGCTTTTATGATAATGTCGGCGGAGTTATGCTAAATGAGCAGATTGAGGTTAGTTCTGATGAAAATATTCAGTTTTTAGTCGCAAATTCTAAAAAACTAAAGGCTGAAATTTACGCACCTGAGATAAGCTTTTATCTTAGAAATTCAAAAGATAGTGTCCTTGATAAATCCAAAAACACACTTTTGCTTTATGAGGCTAGAGCGAGTGTTTTTGACGGAGCAAAAGATATAGATTATGAAAAAAAGGTCGGCAAAAACGTTGTTATTGTAAGTAATGCTGGTCGCGATAGTCTTAGTGAAATTTTAAAACAGCAAGAATATAAAGTCATAACTTTAAATCACTTTGAGATAAAATTTATCTATGGAGCCGTTGGAGAGCTAACTATAATAGTTCTAAACGAGCAGGGGGAATTTGAGCTTGAGGCTGATTTTGTGCTGATAGAAAATGCACGTGATTATATGCTTAGGCAGAGTGGTTGTGTTGAAATTTCATCAAAAAGCGATGATGAGGTTTTAGCGTTTTTAAATTCACACTCTCCAAACTACGCATACAAAAGCTTTATAACCTACGATCAAAGCATTTGCCAATATCACGAGCGTAGACAAGAGGTATGCGCTAAGTGTGCCGAGGTTTGCCCAAGCGTTTCTATACTAAAGGATGATGAGAAAAAGCACCTTGTGTTTTCGCATATTGATTGTATAAATTGTGGCGAGTGCATTAGCGTTTGTCCTAGCGGTGCGCTTGATAGTTCGCTTATGCCTAGAGATACATTTTTTAATAGTGCTAAGCTTTATAAAGGTAAAATTCCACTAATTTTATTAACCGATGAGCTTGAAAATTTAAATGTAGAGTTGCCACTAAACGTCCTACCTTTTGGCGTGAGGAGTGAGAAATTTTTAAACGAAACTCATCTTTTATCGCTACTTCAAGAAAGCGGTGCAAATCTCATCATATACCCAGCCACTCGCTCTCGCGGGACTATGGCGGCGATTGATATGATAAATCAAATTTATGAGCTTAAGTTTAAAAAACCTGCCATTTTTGTAGTAAAAAATGAAGCCGAGTTAAAAGACGCCTTGCTAAAAGCTAGTTTGATAGAGGGTTCGCAAAAATCAATAAGCTCATACGCTCTGCCAAAGCGTGAAATTTTTGCAAATCGCCTTAGCTTTTTAGTTGGCGATGATGATCTTGGCGTTGTTTTTGCTGAGGGCATTGTAGAATACGGCAAAGTCGAGATAAACCGCGATACTTGCACGCTTTGCTTAAGCTGTGTCGGAGCCTGTAACGTAAATGCGTTAATAGCCGATAAGAGCGACAACTCGATAAAATTTAACCCAAGCATTTGCACCGCCTGTGGATATTGTGAGCTTAGCTGTGCTGAGAAGGACACTATATCCCTAAAACGTGGCAAGATAGAGTTAAAACCGCAGACATTTACATATTATGAGTTAGCGCGTGATGAGCTGTTTAAGTGCGTTGAGTGCGGGAAAGAATTTGCCACTAAAAAGGCGGTTGAAAAGATAGCGACGATTATGACGCCACGATTTGCTGGGCAACCTGATAAGATAAGGACACTTTATTGCTGTTCTGACTGCAAGGCAAAAGTTATGATAAAAGCCCAACTTGCCGCACAAAATATGGGAGAGAGTTATGAATAATAGCGATATGAATAGGGCTAGGGCTTACTACTACGAATTTTTTGCGACGCCATTTTTCTTTAGCGAGAGCGATGAGAGCTTTAAAATTTGGCAAGAGCAGATGAAATTTTTAAGCCAAAATCCAATAAACGAAAGCGCAAAAAAGGCTTTTGATGAGCTTATGAAATTTGATTTTAAGGCTTTTAAAGCCGAGCAAAATGATGTGCTTTTTAACTTAAGCTACGCAAATGTGCCACTAACTGCTAGTTTTTACGAAGAGGGCAGAGATGACGGAGTTGCTAGAATTCGTGTCATAGAGATACTTAAAAAAGCTGGTTATGTTAGGGATGTTGATGAGTGTAAGGTTAGCGAGGATTACGTTGGTTTTATATTTTCTGCTATGGCAAAGCTTTTAGGCGATGAAAAGGCGGAGTTGGCAAACGAGCTTTTTAAAAGCGTCATAAATGGCTTCATAGACGAGCTTTGCGAAATGTTTGATGAGCATAGCAGGGCGAAATTTTATCTTGCGATTAAGGATATTATGAGTGGCTTTTTTGAGCTTGAAAGAGCGTTTTTAGCGATTAATGCTCCGTTTAGAGATAAAAGCGAGTTAAGCCCTGCTAGAATAGCGCTTAATAAAAAGCCATATCAAAGCAAAATGCCAACTATGAAGTCAAAAATAAATATGGACGAGATAACGCTTTAAATTTGCTTTTTGCGCTAAAGCCGAGTTTATACTCGGCTTTTTTATTTGTCCAAAAATTATTTTATTAAACATTAAGTTAAAAAAAGATATGTAAAATTTTAAAATATCGTATTTTAGGCAGTTATATTTTCTTAAGCTTTTTATAGATAAAATGGCAAAGTTTTTACTTATGTTTAAAAAGGGGTTTGGTATGAAAGATCTTCTTTATTTGGACAAAGATAATTGCGGTTTTGGGCTACTTGCAAACATAGACAATATCCAAAGCTACGATATAACAAACAACGCCATCATCGCTCTTGAGCGTATGATGCATAGAGGCGCGATAGCCAGTGACGGCAAGAGTGGCGATGGTTGCGGATTTTTATTTAGTATGCCAAAGGACTTTATGCGTATAGTCGCAAAGAGCGAGGGCGTCGATCTGCCAGAGCTTTTTGCTGTTGCTATGGTGTTTTTAAAAGACAACTCTCAAATAGAAAAAATCCAAGAAATTTGCGATAAAAACGATCTAAAAATTTTACTAATTAGAGATGTTCCTGTGGACTCAAGCGTTCTTGGCGAACTTGCCTTAAGCAGTCTGCCACGCATTCTTCAGTTTTTTGTCGTTCCAAACTCCATAATCTCAAAAAAGCGTTTTGGCTCACTTTTGTATCTTGCTAGGCGTGAAATTCAGGGAACATTTAGAGATGATGAGGACTTTTATGTGGCGTCCTTTTCACACAATGTCATTGTATATAAAGGGCTTGTAATGCCAACCCACATTAAAAGCTTCTTTAAGGATTTAAATGATGAAAATTTTAAAACGTCATTTGCACTTTTTCATCAAAGATTTTCAACAAACACCTTGCCAAAATGGCGATTAGCTCAGCCTCTAAGAACTCTAGCTCACAATGGCGAGATAAACTCGATAAGCTCAAACAGGATAAATTTAAAAATCAAGCAAAATTCTCTAAAAAGCGAAGTTTTTAGCGATGAGGAGCTAAAAAGGCTATTTCCTATAAGCGACACAAATAGAAGCGATAGCTCAAGCCTTGATAATGCGTTTGAGTTTTTGATAGAAAATGGTTTTGACTTTTTTAAAGCGGTTCGCTGTCTAATCCCAGCCCCTTGGCAAAACAGCCCACACACGGACGCTAAAATTCGCTCTTTTTACGAGTATTCAAGCGTGACGTTTGAGCCTTGGGACGGACCTGCTGCGGTTAGCTTTACAAATGGACGCTTTATAGCCTGTGTGCTTGATAGAAACGGACTTCGCCCAGCAAAGTATGTCATCACAAAAGATAGACAAATTTTAATCTCTAGCGAATATGGAGTCCTTGATATAGATGAGGAAAATTTGCTAGAGCGTGGTAGATTACAGAGCGGACAGATGATAGGCATAGACCTAAAATACGGCAAAATCATCAAAAATAACGAGATAAACGACTACATTAAAAATTCTCAAAACTATACAAAATGGCTAAATGAAAATATGATACATCTTGAGGAATTTGCTCATCTTAGCTTTGAAGAGTATGATGATTATAAGTTGCCAAATTTGATTAATATGCAACGCAATGCCTGTGTGACGCAGGAATTTAAAGAGAGTATTATCGCGCCTATGTATCAAAGTGGTAAAGAAGCAACTGGCTCTATGGGAGATGACACTCCACTTGCTGCGTTTTCAAGCGTTCAGCGTAGATTTAGCGACTTTTTTAGACAGAAATTTGCTCAAGTGACAAATCCGCCAATCGATCCATTAAGAGAGATGATAGTAATGAGTTTAAATGTTACGTTTGGCGAGTTTAGAAATTTCCTAGCCGAAGACGCCTCTCACGCCTTAAGGATAAAGACTATTTCTCCGGTTTTAATGCAAGAAAAAGTCAATGTTTTAAAATCGTTTGGTGACGAAAATAGTCCACGCTACAATAGTGCGTTTAAGCATAAAATTTTTGATACGACTTTTAGTCAAAATTTAAAACAGAGTTTGCAAGATTTATCTGATAGCGTGATAAACGCCGTTAAAAACGAAAGCATTCATATTGTATTTTTAGATGATAGAGCTCAGAGTAAGGAGCGAAAATTTATACCTATGCTACTTGCTATTGGCAAAGTTCATCAAGAGCTTATAAAAGCTGGACTTAGGCATTTGGTATCTATCGTGCCTATTAGCTCTGAGGCGCTTGATGCTCACGCTATATCTGCTATGCTTAGCTACGGCGCAGGAGCGGTGTATCCGTATATGCTTTATGCCAGTGTTTATGATGAGTTTAAAGACAGACCAGAACAGATAAAACAGGCTTTAAAAAATACTCATCACGCGCTAAATGCTGGAATTTTAAAGATAATGTCAAAAATGGGTATCTCAACCGTTGGCTCGTATAAAAATACGGCTCTTTTTGACATCATCGGGCTTGGCGATGAGATTGTAAAAGACTGCTTTGCTCAAAGCATTAGTTTGCTTAAAGGTCTTAGTTATGATGACATAGAGGCTCGTATAGCTAAGGCTCACGATGACGCGTATGATACGCAAGATAGGCTGTTTGCTCTAAATTTGGGCGGGTATTATAGATATTTAAAAGATGATGAGTATCACGACTATACGCCAGATTTAATCAACCAAATTCACAAAACATCTATAACTGCAGATAGCGATGACTACGCAAAAGTCAGACAAATGGTTTTAAGCAGAAATAATAAAATGGTGCGTGATTTGCTTGAGATTAGAAGCGATAAAAAGCCGATTAAGCTAAGTGAAGTTGAGAGTGTTGATGAAATTTTCAAACGCTTTAACACCGCTGCTATGAGTCTTGGCTCGATAAGCCCAGAAGCACACGAAGCTATGGCAGAAGCTATGGCCAAAATAGGCGGTATGAGTAACTCAGGCGAGGGTGGTGAGCTAAAAGAGCGTATGAAAGGCCCGTTAAATTCTAAGATAAAGCAGATCGCTTCAGGGCGTTTTGGCGTTAGTGCGCAGTATCTAGCTAGTGCAAAAGAGATACAGATAAAACTGGCTCAAGGCGCAAAACCAGGCGAGGGCGGTCAGCTCCCTGGTCATAAGGTTACGCCGTTAATCGCTAGTTTGCGTTACACTACGCCTGGTGTCACGCTCATATCGCCACCGCCTCATCACGATATTTACTCGATCGAGGATTTAGCGCAACTCATTTTTGACTTAAAGCAGGTAAATCCTAGCGCGAAAATTTCAGTTAAATTAGTTTCAAGCGCAGGTGTAGGCACGATAGCTGCTGGTGTTGCAAAGGCGTATGCTGATAAGATAATCATCTCAGGTGCTGACGGCGGAACTGGCGCTGCTGGTTGGGGAAGTATAAAATTTGCAGGAAACCCTTGGGAGCTTGGACTTATTGAAGCCCACAATGCGCTAAAAATCAATAAGCTTAGAACAAGCGTAGAACTACAAACCGACGGCGGTTTAAAAATAGGCAGAGATATTATAAAAGCAGCACTCCTAGGGGCTGAAAGCTATGCTTTTGGAACGCTTATGCTTATTATTTTAGGCTGTAAGGTTCTTAGAATTTGCCATTTAAATCGTTGCTCAGTTGGCGTAGCTACGCAAGATAGTGAGCTTAGAAAACACTTTGTTGGCTCAAGCGATAGGATTGTAAATTATTTAAGGCTTTTAGCTGAGGATATTAGGGCTGAGCTAGCCTCTATGGGTTATAAAAAACTTAGCGATATAGTCGGCAGAAACGACCTTTTGGTGCAAAAAGATAGCGAGTTTGCCTTGAAATTTGATACAAGTTTGCTAACCTATCACGTAAGAGGCGTAAACACCTGTCAAAAGCCAAGCAACGAGCCGTTTGATAAAAATGAATTTGAGCGTAAAATTTTAAAAGAAATTTACAAAACCATACAAAACCCAAGCGAAAAAATCGTCATAGATAGACAAATTTGCAATCAAAACAGAAGCTTTGGAGCCTTAATATCAGGCGAAATAGCCAAATTTTACGGAGATAATGCACTTGCTAGTCAGACCATACGTATAAATTTAAACGGCGTAGCTGGTCAGAGTTTTGGTGCATTTTTGGTCGGCGGTATGGCACTTTATTTAACTGGCACAGCAAACGACTATGTTGGAAAAGGTATGAGCGGTGGTCGCATAGTCATAACCCCAAAAATCGGAGCAAAAGGCTTTGCTTGTGCTGGAAATACCTGCCTTTATGGTGCGACTGGCGGTAAGTTGTTTGTCGCTGGGGCTGTTGGTGAGAGATTTTGCGTGAGAAACTCAGGTGCTACGGCTGTTGTTGAGGGGGCTGGAGATCATGCTTGTGAGTATATGACCGGCGGTATAGTGGCGATTCTTGGTGCGACTGGAGTGAATTTTGGTGCAGGTATGACTGGTGGACTTGCATTTATTTACGATGAGGAGCGAGAATTTGTAGATAAGTTAAACGGCGAACTGGTCGTAGCTATGCGTATAGATACTGATGAGATGGACGAGGTTAGACACTTTTTAAAGCGTCTTTTGATATCTTACGCAAACGAAACTAGAAGTCAAAAAGCAAATGAAATTTTAGAAAATTTCAGATACGCTGTTAGAGATTTTTGGCTTGTAAAACCAAAAGATATGACAAAACTTCCACTAAATCCTGATGAGGGGGCTTAAATGCAAGAGTTTGTAAATTTGGGAAGAGGCGAAGCCCTAAAAAGAGACGCTTTTGTTAGAATTTGCGATTTTAAAGAGATTTATGAGCTTTTAGATAAGGACGTTGCAAAAGAGCAATCAAGCCGTTGTATAGGTTGTGCAAATCCATTTTGCCATTCAAAGTGCCCACTTGGAAATTTCATACCTTTTTGGCTTAGGTCAAATGCGAGTGAGAATTTAGAACAGGCGTTTAAAATAAGCAACGAAACAAATCCTTTTCCAGAGATTACTGGTCGCGTTTGTCCGCAAGATAGGCTTTGCGAGGGAGCTTGTACGCTAAATGACGGATATGGTGCTGTTATGATAGGCCCTATTGAGACATTTATAACCGAAGAGGGCTTAAAAAGGGGTTATAAACTAATTTGTGATACGCCAAAAATGGACAAGAAGGTAGCCATTATAGGCTCTGGACCGGCTGGAATTTCTGCTGCGACCTATCTTTTAAGAGCTGGAGTTGATGTGAGTATGTATGAGGCAGATGACCTGCCAGGCGGACTTTTAAGATATGGTATCCCTGGCTTTAAACTTGATAAAAGTATCGTTGATAGAAGATTTGAAATTTTAAAAGAGGCAGGGCTTAAAATTTTTACAAATTGCGAAGTTGGCAAGGATATTGAGTTTGATGATGTTGCTAATTCGCACGACGCTTTGTTTGTGGCTATTGGTGCTAGAAAGGCTAAAAAGGCAAATATTTTAAACGAAGATGCGCTTGGTTGCTTTGAAGCTCTTGATTTTTTAACAGCGATACAAAAAGGTGTAGATATTGGCTTAAAGGATAAAAAAATTCTAGTCATCGGCGGTGGTGATACGGCTATGGACTGCGTTAGAAGTGCTGTTCGTTGCGGTGCTAAAG
The DNA here is from genome assembly GCF_013372205.1 of Campylobacter mucosalis. Lineage (NCBI taxonomy): Bacteria > Pseudomonadati > Campylobacterota > Epsilonproteobacteria > Campylobacterales > Campylobacteraceae > Campylobacter > Campylobacter mucosalis. Next base: position 1,414,810 of record NZ_CP053831.1, on the reverse strand, counting down.
AGGTCTTATGTGCGTACCGTAGAGATAAGTCAAGTATGGGCGGTAGCAAAAAGGAGTTCATAAATGCCGATGAGGAGGGTGTGAAATTTATCTTTAATGCCTCTCCAAAAGAGGTTAGAGTAAATGATAATGGCGAAGTTGTAGGCGTTATCGCTCAAAAGACATCTTTAAATGCCAAAAAACTAGATATTATAAAAAATAGCGAGTTTAATATCGCCTGTGATATTGTGGTTTTTGCACTTGGTTTTAGCGTTTTAGCACCAAAATTTTTAGTAGAAAATGGAGTTGAACTAAGTGAAAATGGGCAAATAGTTGTGGATAGACAATTTCAAAGCAAGAGTTGTGGCATATATGCTGGAGGAGATTGTGTAAGTGGTGCTGATTTGGTTGTAAGTGCCGCAAACGATGGTAAAATGGCAGCTAAAGCAATAATATCATCGTTTTTGTAGTTTCATAAGAAAACGCAAGGATATTTTGGGTATAATCAGCCAATTTTCTTTAAAAGATAGGTTTAAATATGAGTTTTATTGACATATTTTCAAAGATAAGAAAGGCACAACCAGCTCCAAACGAAGCACCATCTCACTGGGTTAAGTGCGACAGCTGTCACTCTTTGATGTATTATAAAGAGGTTGAGGCAAATTTTAGCGTGTGTCCAAAGTGTGACTACCATATGCGTCTTAAGCCAACTGATCGTATAAATTTGATTTGCGATGATGGCACTTTTGTGGAATTTGACGCTAGTTTAAGACCGGTTGATCCACTAAAATTTGTAGATAAAAAATCTTATAAAAAACGCATAAGCGAAAGCGAAGAAAAGACCGGCAGAACAAGCTCTGTAATATGTGGTGAGGGTAGATGTGACGGGGTTGATATCCAGCTTGTAGTATTTGATTTTGGCTTTATGGGTGGATCTTTGGCTTCTGTTGAGGGCGAAAAGATTGTCCGTTCTATAAAACGTGCCATAGAAAAACGTCAGCCAGTAGTCATAGTGAGTGCTAGTGGTGGAGCTAGAATGCAAGAGAGCACATTTTCTTTAATGCAAATGTCAAAAACATCAGCGGCACTTAAACTGCTAGATGAAGCAAAACTCCCTTATATTTCGGTACTTACAGACCCTACAATGGGTGGCGTTAGTGCGAGTTTTGCTTGGCTTGGAGATATTATCATTGCTGAGCCTGGGGCACTTATAGGTTTTGCTGGACAACGTGTCATCAAGCAGACTATCGGCTCTGATTTACCAGAGGGATTTCAAAGGGCTGAGTTTTTGCTAGAGCACGGACTTATCGACGCTATTGTGCCAAGAAATGAGCATAAGAAGTTCATTGGCGATATGTTAAAAATTTTAATGAATAAATCTAGGTAATTTTTTGGATATAAATGTTTTTAGCATACAAAAATCATCGGCTGATAGCTTTGAAAACGAGATAAAAAGCTACATAAAAATGTCATCTAAATTTGCTAGTTTAAATGATACTATAATCTTTAACGACAAGATAGCAAAGGCTCAAAATTTAAGTAGAAATGATGCACTTAACGCATACGATGATGTGTATATCCCAAAGATGAATAGCGGATACAATGTCATTTTAGATGAAAATGGCAAGAGTTTAGATAGCAAGGAATTTGCAAAAATTTTTAGTAAAAATAGCCGTATTAATTTTTTTATAGGCGGAGCTTATGGCATTAGCCAAAATTTAAAACAAAAGGCTGATATGCTAGTTAGCTTATCTGCTATGACTATGGCTCATAAGATAGCAAAACTCGTGCTATTTGAACAAATTTTTAGGGGACTTTGCATAAACGCTGGTCACCCATATCACAAGTAAGGTAGAATATGAACGAAAACGATTTGGCTTATTTTAAAAAGTTGCTCGAAGAGAGAAAAATTCAGATAACAAAAAACATTGCTGACGCACTAGAAGAGGTAAATGCATTGCGAGATAGTGGTGCTAGTGATGATATAGATATAGCGTCCATAAACTCAGATCAGCTCATCGAGCAGTCGATATCCGCACAGCAAAGAGCAGAGCTAAATGAGATAGAGCTATCTTTAAGCAAGATAAAAAATAAAACTTATGGAATATGCGAAATGTGCGAAGAAGAGATCGCTACTGCAAGACTAAAGGTCAAGCCACACGCAAGGTATTGCATAGCGTGTCGCGAGATAGTTGAAAAAACTGCAAAAAGCTAAATATGGAGGTTTTTGATGAAGACTAGACGATTTGTTGTATATTCTATCATCTACATTGCTCTTGTTGTTATGGCTGTTTATATGGTAAACAACAGCCTTTATAAATTTGAGTTGTTAGGATACTCATTGGAGTTTCCAATAGCGATATGGTTTGCTCTGCCGGTAGCGATATTTGCTCTACTTGCTGTAGCACATATATTTTATCACAGCTTTGGGGTTTATAAATTTAAAAGAAATCTAAAGCGTGACTCACATTTGTATGCTGAGCTATCTAGAGAGATTTTTTTAGGACTTCCTAGTAATAAAGAATTTAAAACCGATTTTTTTAAAACGCCCTCGGATATAACCAAAATTCTCTCTCCTTGGAATTTATACAAAGATAGAAACGTAGATGATGAGAGCATAGCAAGTGTCATTGGTATCTTAAGAGCTGTAAAAGACGGCGAGTTGGTTGAACTTAAGAAATTTAAACTGCCAAAGGATAATCCACTGTTTGTAGCAAATGAGCTAAATAAAATTTCAAAACAAGAGCTTTACTACCTTGAAATTTTAAAGGATCAGACATCTGTTGATGAGCTTAAGGCTAGTGCCTTTAAAAAGCTTGTTTGTGTGGGGGAATTTGTTGAGATTAAGCGATATGGTATAAACAAGCTTAGCTCACAAGATGTGATGGAAATTATAAAAAGATATACTCAAGATACCATTAGTATGAGCGTAGATGAAATTTATGATCTGCTAAATGATGATAAGATAAGCCGTGAGCAGTATTTGCAGTCTGCCATAATGCTTAAAAATAAGCTAAAACCTGATAGCTACAAAGCTATGTTTGAAAAGTTAAAAAACACTCATCAAGACGCAGAAGAGGCGTATGTTTATGTTCTTTACGAGCTTGTTTTACTAGATGAGGTTAGAGATATGATAGCAAATAGCGACTCTGATGAGTACATACAGATAAAAACTCTACTATTTTTGCGTGATAATGGCAAAAATGTGCCATCATCACTATTTTTTAAATGATAGACTTTAGTAAAAAACCCCTATTTTTAGCTCCATTGGCAGGTTTTTCTGACCTGCCTTTGCGTAGCGTTGTTAAGCGTTTTGGTTGCGATGTTACTATAAGTGAGATGATTAGCGCAAATGCACTCGTTTATGATAGTGCAAAGAGTGTTGAAATGCTACAAAAATCGCCTGAAGAGATACCATACATTGTCCAAATAGCTGGAAATGATGTAGAAAATATCAAAAAGGCTGTTTTGATAATCAACAAATTTGACGGCATTGACGGCATTGATTTAAACTGCGGCTGCCCTGTCCCAAAGGTTGTTAGACAAAGTGCCGGATCTGCTTTACTAAAAGATTTAGAACAGCTAAAGAGAATTTTAGAAACGATAAAAAACGTATCAAATAAAAAGATGTTAAGTGCAAAGATTAGGCTTGGTTTTGATGAAAAAAATCAAGTTTTGATCGCTAAGGCTTGTGAAAGCTCAGGCGTTGATTATTTAGCGGTGCACGGTCGTACGAGGGCTGGTGGATATAGTGCTAGTGTTGATTATGAGGCTATTTTATCTGTAAAACAGAGCGTTAAAATTCCAGTCATAGCAAATGGCGATATAGATGCCAAAAACGCAAATGATGTTTTAAAAATCACAAAAGCAGACGCCCTTATGATAGGCAGAGCAAGTATCGGTAAGCCTTGGATATTTAGCGAGATCAAAAGTGGCACCAGCGTAACAGCCCAGCTAAAGCAAGAGATAATCCTAGCCCACTTTGACGCTATGCTTAAACACTATGGTTTACAAGGTGCTTATATTTTTAGGAAGCACCTGCACCAATACAGCAAGGGTATGAGCGAGGCTAGCGCCTTTAGAGATGAGATAAATCGCATTGAAAATGTGGATTTAATGCGAGATAAGATAGAGAATTTTTTTGCTTAATGCAGGGATTTATCGTCAGGGTTCAAAAGGTAAAAGACGAGGATTTGCTCGTTTTTATCCTAACAAATGAAAATTTAATCAAATCATACCGCTTTTATGGAGCCAGACATCCAAGTGTAATGCTTGGTAATAAAATTGATTTTGAGTTAAATAACAACATAAATTTTCTACCCCATTTAAGAAATGTAATGCACCTTGGGTTTAGTTGGCAACTTGAGCGTGAAAGACTTTTTATATGGCAAAATTTGATGAGATTGTTCTACTATCACTTAAAAGATGTCGATAGCATAGATGAGATATATTTTGATGAGCTTGAGCAGTGTGCTAAGAAATTTGCAAAACAAAATCCAAAACGCTTGATAATTGAAAGCTATTTAAGGATACTTGAATATGAGGGTCGTTTGCATAGTGAGCTTGAGTGTTTTGTCTGTGATGAGCCGATTTTGGAGGATTTGTGCTTGGTTAGGGGATTTTTACCAGCACATAGGCACTGTTTGTCGCAAAATAGCTTTGATTTTAAAAAAATCGAGCAACTTTTTGATACAAAAAGTGCCATTTGGCTAGATGATGATGAGGTTGATAGGCTCTATTTAATCATACTTGAGGGATTTTAGTTGGTTAGATTAAAGCCCACTAAACGCATTTTTTGCATTAAGCAGATCCGTTTTATCAGGATGAGTCTTTGCAGCTTCCCACCTTGCTATACGCTCTGGCGTGATTTGATGCATTGCTTTATCGCCCATTTTTTGTGCAATTTGCTTCATTTGCTCGATGATTTGCGGGTCTATTTTGCCTTGACATACAAATTCGCGTAAAATTTCATTCCCTTTTAGAAATTCTCTCGCATTTTGCATTGTTTTTTCCAAAATTTCTTCCTCAGGCTCAGCCCCCATAGTGATAAAATATCCGACTTTTTTATTAATTATCTGCTCTTTGACAAATTTATAAAAACCGCTATCAGCTCCGCCTTTATCTATATAATAGCCCAAAATTATAAGATCAAAATCGTTTAAATTTGGTGCGTTTTCGTAGCTTAATGCGTCGCAACTAAGCTCGTCAGCAATAGCTTGTGCTACCATTTTAGTATTGCCTGTTTTTGATGAGTAGATGACGATTTTTTTCATTTATAAAACTCCTTTTGTGCTATTTTGCCAACTTCTGTTGCTATGTTATTTCCCCAAAAAATGCCATCACGAGTTAGCGTATAGCCATTTTTATTAAAGCTTAGTAGGGAATTTTCCTCGCATTTTTTAAAAAAATCATTTAGTGTAGATATTGTTTTTTTGCCTAAATTGTATTTTTTTATATCATCAAACAATACATTTTGATATTGAAATAGTGCTATAAATTTTTTATACTCTATCTCTTCATCGGCTAAAATTCCAATCATCTGTTGCTCTTTTTTGTAGTTAAATACCCCATACTTGCCAATCGCTCCACCAGCTCCTATGCCTATTGGCAAGATGTCTGCACCTTTGTGGGTCATAGCTATATAGTGGTAGCTATCTCTATCTTTTTTGGCTATTTTTGTTAATTCTAAAAGATAGTGATTATCATCTATCATACTTTCTAAAAATGTATGGTGCAAGATTATATCTTGCTCTAGTTTGTAGTAGTTGGTGTCATAATTTTTGCAAAATTCTGAGCCATCAAGAAACTGAAGTGAGTAAAAACTCACGCTATCAACGCCTATTTGTTTTAAAATTTCGGCGTCTTTTTGACACTCATGTATGCTTTGTTCTGGATAGTTGTAAATTATGTCAGCACACAAGATACCGCTAAATTCACTTCTTAGCTTAGCTAAATGCTCACTAGCTTTTATACCGTCGTTTATGCGATTTAGAATTTTTCTACCCCTATCAGATAGCGTTTGAATACCTATACTAAATCGATTAACGCCCAAATTTTGCATAAGTCTAAGCTTTGAAATGCTAAGGTTGTGAAGTGTGCTTTCAAAACTAAACTCGACATTTTTTGTGAGTTTGAAATTTTGATTTATGGCTGTTATAATGCGTTCCAAGTGACGCTCTTTTAGTGTTGTGGGTGTGCCTCCACCAAAATATACACTGCTAAACTCTTTTTGTTTAATATACTCAAATTTTGCGTAGTGTTCTATTTGAGATATTAGATAGTTCGCATATTCGTCAATCTCATCGTCAAGTTTTGTCCTATTCATGGAACAAAACGAGCAGATATTATCGCAAAATGGCACGTGAAAGTAGATTGCACCGTCCGCTTGATCTGGTGATGTTTGGCTTAAATACTCTTCAAGCAACTCTTTACTTGCTGGTTTTACGCGCTTAGGGTGTCCGGAGTGGTGCCCTTTTATGCGTTGTAAGAACATTGTTATTCCCCTTCATTTTAGTCCCTCCTCCTCCTTAAAAATTAGCTTATTTTTGTATAAAGCTCGATAATCGCGTTTCTAAAACCCTCTCCATTTTGGTTTGCTTTACTTAAAAATGGCACAAAAATAACTTTTTCATCGCAAGTTATCTCCATGCCATTTTCATCTATATCTGTCATTCTTACATTTGTTGGGTTTGCTATATCTCCAAATTTTATGCAAAACGCCTCTACGATGTCTAAGTGATCTGCATTCATATGGTTTATTGCTCTTTGTTTCATTTTACTACCTCTTTTTTGTTAAAAATATCTTAATTATAACACGAATTATTTAAAAATGATTTAAAATATCAATATTCTATTTATAAATTTTAAAGCCATTGATATTTTAAAAATAGAGTAGAATTTTGGATTTTTTAAGCTAGTTCGTTAAAGTTTTTGCCACCAAATTTTAAGATGGCTGAACCCCAGGTAAAACCGCCACCAAATGCGTCAAGTAGTAAAACCGAGCCATTTTTAATGCGTCCATCTTCATAAGCGTCGTTTATCGCCATTGGTATTGACGCAGAGCTTGTATTGCCATATTTATGAACGGTCAATACGCATTGTTCATCTGTAAAATTTAGTCTTTGCTTGACCGCTTCAATTATTCTTATGTTTGCTTGGTGCGGTATGAAAAAGTCTATGTCTTCACTTGTAAGTTTATTTTGTTCAAGCGTATCTATAACGCTTTTTGTAAGTGTTTGAACGGCCACTTTAAATACTTCATTACCAGACATATGGATGAAATTTAGCCCTTTGTTTATTGTTTCGTGATTTGCTGGATATGCGCTACCGCAACCAGGAGTTATTAAAAGCTCCCCTTGAGAGCCGTCACTTGCGGTATGAACGTCTAAAATTTCATTCTCAGAACTGGCTGATACCACGGCTGCTCCAGCGCCATCTCCAAATAGTATGCAAGTTCCTCTATCTGTGTAGTCAACTATCGAGCTTAATTTTTCAGCACCTATGATTAGCACATTTTTCTTAGCTCCACTTTCAATAAGGGCTTTGGCAAGTTCTAAAAGATATATAAAACCCGTGCAAGCAGCACTAATATCAAATGCCGTTACTCCGTATCTTAATCCCAAATTTGAAGCAATTTTACACGCTGTTGATGGCATACAAAGATGATCTGGGCTGATTGTTGCACAGATGATAGCGTCTATGTCGCTTGGATTTAGTCCAGCACGTTTTATGGCTAATTTGGCAGCCTTTGTGCCAAGGTCGCTTGTAATCTCATCTGTGGCGATGTGTCGCTCTTTAATACCTGTGCGTTTTACAATCCACTCATCGCTAGTTTCGACCATATTTTCAAGGTCGAAATTTGTTAAAATTTTTTCTGGGACATATGACGCTATCGATATTAGTGAGGCTTTTGGCATTTTATGACTTTATATGTTTTGAAAGTTCTTGTTCTATGACTTTATTGATATTAGAGTCCGCAAAATTTATAGCCTGAAATATCGCATTTTTCATAGCTTTTGCATTGCTTTTTCCGTGACTTATGATGACACAACCATTAACGCCAAGTAGTGGAGCTCCGCCATACTCATCGTAACTTATCTGTTTTTTAAGTCTTGAAAAAACCTTTTTCATAAGTACTGAACCAGCTATTGCCATAGGAGATCTTTTGACCTCTTGTTTAATAATTTTTGTTATCGCTTCGGCTACACCCTCGCTTGTTTTTAAAAGGATATTACCTATAAAACCGTCACATACGACTACATCAACGCTGCCGTCAAATACCTGACCGCCCTCGGCATTGCCTGTAAAATTATCAAGTTTTGATATGAGTTCGTATGCCTCTTTGCTTACTTCGTTGCCTTTACTCTTTTCTTCGCCATTTGAGAGTAGCCCTATTTTAGGCGTGTTTCTCTTTAAAATTTCTTTAGCGTAAGCTTCGCCCATTACAGCAAACTGAAATAGGTGTTCGGATTTACAATCGACATTTGCTCCAACGTCTAAAACAAGTGTGCTACTGGATTTTGAATTTGGCATAAGTGTTGCTATGGCTGGACGCGAAACGCCTTTTAATCTGCCAAGTCTTAGCGTGGCTAGGCTCATTGTCGCTCCACTGTGTCCAGCTGAAACAACAGCGTCAGCTAAGCAATTTTTGACTAAATCAACAGCTTTAAAAATAGTGCTTTCTTTGCGTTTTAATGCCTCTGTTGCACCATCTTCCATAGATATTGCTTCTGATGCCTCAATAAATTCGATATATTTTAGTAGGTTTGTTGGTATTAGTGGTTTTATGATTTTACTGTTGCCAACAAGAAGTGCTGAAAATTTTTTACTCTCTAATGCTGCAACGATACCAGCAACAAGAGGTTCGGGACCAAAGTCCCCACCCATAGCGTCAATAGCAACGCGTATCATTAATATTCGCCAGTTACTTTATTGACGCGGTGTGGCATCTTCCAAGAGCCATCTTTGTCTTTAACAGGAACCGGAAGTGTTACCTTGTAGTGTGTTCTACGTTTTGCTGCACGAGTATGACTCACTCTTCGCTTTGGTACTGCCATTTTATTCTCCTTTATAAATTTTTACAATTTTCACAATAAAAATAATCACTTTTGTAAGCTTCAATCTCACTTACAAAAATATCGTCAAAATTAATCTCGCCGTCAAAAAACTCAAAAATATCGCTAAGCTCATCAGGTTCGTCTTTATAGACGCCGTCACTTAGCAAAAGATCAACATCTTGATCTATCTGAAGCGAAATTTCATCTCCACATCTATCGCAAATATGTGGCGTATTGCCAAGAATTTTACCTTGACATTTTACTATTTTAGGATCTTGTCTGACAACAAAACCACTAAAATTTAAACCATCTTTTTCTAGTTTAAAGTCGCTAGGCTGTTTTGTAACTTTTAAAAAAGATAGTTTCAAAGTTTAACCCAAAATACTAGCAAATTTCTCTATTTGAAAAGAAAAATGCTATCTCATTTTTGGCATTTTCTAGGCTATCGCTTCCGTGAACAGCGTTTGCGTCTATGCTATCTGCAAAGTCTGCTCTAATAGTGCCAGGTGCTGCTTCTTTTGGGTTTGTTGCACCCATTAGATCGCGGTTTTTAGCCACTGCGTTTTCGCCCTCAAGCACCATAACAACAACTGGTCCGCTAACCATAAAATCAACTAAATCGCCAAAAAATGGTCTTTCGCTATGGACAGCGTAAAAAGCTTTTGCGTCGCATTTGCTAAGTTTTACCTTTTTCATGGCAGCAATTCTTAAGCCATTTGACTCGAATCTGTCGATAATTTTACCGATAACGCCCTTTTTAACCGCATCTGGTTTGATGATAGAAAGTGTTTGTTGCATAAGTTTTCCTTAATTGCTCAATTCTGTTTTAAAAGTCGGCAATTATACCAAAAAAAAAGAAAAAAACAAAATTTAGGCTCAAATCGAGCCTAAAGTCAGCCTATAACTGGCGTTGTTCCTGTTCTTAGATTAGCACCTATATTATCGCGAGATGGCTGACCTTCAAATGGAGCGTCCCAAACGATACAGCCATCGGTCGGACAGGCTGAAGCACAGGCTGGTTCGTCGTTGTGTCCAACACACTCAACGCATTTGTCTGCATAAACATAGTATGTGTCTGCTCCTGTTGGGTTATCGCTATCATCTACGATAGCTTCTACTGGACACTCATCAATGCAAGAGCCACAGCTAATGCAAATATCTGTTATCTTTACTGACATATTTTCTCCTTGGGTAAAATTTTGCGTAGAATATCAAAAAAAACTGAAAATGATATAAAATCCATATTTTAATTTTTGCAAAACTACCTAGCTAAAATTTTCTAAAAAATAGTTATCACTAAGCATAGCTTCGATATTTTTTACATATTCTAAAAGTAGCTTTTTACTCTCTTTTTTATCGCTTGGTTTGACATTTGTTTCATATACGCTTAAGGTTAGTTTGTTGGTTTTTAGTAAATTTCCAGCGATGGTCACTATGTCATCTATACTTTTTTTGCCGTCAAAATTTAGCGCCATAGCTGCGTCTATGTGCGAAAATTTCACTTTTACGTTAAACATATTTGAAAAACCAATGACTGGCTTTTTGTTATTTGCAAAATACTGAAAATACCCTCTTAAATTCTCTTTGAGTCTAGTTTTACCGACTTCGTATTTGATATTTTCGGTTTTAAATGTGCTTAAAATCGCACAATCCTTGCTTAAAATTTCTAAAAACCCAAGATATGCCGTTTGCACCGCATTTTCATTATCCAAAAGTGAGGCTAGAGAGGCAAAATTTATACTTTCAGGACACACTTTATTAAAGACGTCATAAAGCCAGTTGTATTCGGGTTTCATCAATTTGTCGTTTATACCCTTATAGCTTCCATCACTTTGCTTTTTAAATGTGGCACTTAGGTTTATCAAGCTAAGCTCATTTACGCCGATCTCAGCGTGAAATTCTCCGCTACCCCCCCCCATTGACTCTTTATGCACGACTAGACTTTTTCTAAAGGTTTTGTTTGTAAAAAAGTCCAAAGCTTGCTCTTTTTCTATTCTATCTGTGAAATTTATATCTACCCATTCATCAAACTCTTTTATCCCTACATTTTGATGAAAGATATCATCTAAATTCGTATCCGTTAGATATGAAAGTCCGTTTTGATCGAGTGCTTGTGCAAATTCCTTAAACCAAAGCGGTCTGTTAAAACTCTCTAAAAATTCGTGAAATATATATGTGTCGCTACGTCCATTTAGGTCTTTTATATATCTGTTTAGTGCTTGAAAATGCGGGATATCTGTTTCGTTTTGCTCCATAAATTCTAGATATAATCCAAAGGTGTCTAAAAGCTCATTTGCCCTTTCGCACTTTTGCGTTGGAGTGTTAGAATTTTGTGTTCCAAATTTTAAAAATTCCCTTATAACCTCTTTGGTTTTCCAGCCAGGATAGGTGTTGTATGAGATGTAGGCTATCCCGTTTGGATCTAAAAAGTTTTTTATGACCTTTAGTATCGCGTCCCTTACAAAGTCAGGAACCCAGCTATACACGCCGTGACATACGATGTAGTCAAATTTCTCAAACCCTTTGACATCTTGCGGAGATAGCTCACAGATATCTTTTTGCATAAATTTTATATTTTTTAGCCCCATTTTATCTGCTAATTCATTTGCGGTTTGTATCTGTGTCTGGCTTAGATCTATACCTAGAATTTTAGCATTTGGGTTTTGTGCTGCAAATGGAAGTAGATTTCCACCATAGCTACAACCGATCTCTAACACTCTTGCGTTGTCGGTTTTTGCTGGATTTAGGGTTAAAAATTTACCTATGGCTTCTAGTCTAAATGGCGATGTTTCAACAAACGCATTTGAAAAATAGGGGAGTTTGTCGTAGCTTTCTTGTATGTCTTGCATTTTAGATCCTTGAAATTTTCGCTATTTTATAAAAATAAAAATTAAACTATCATTTGGTGATAAAGTGGGTAAATAATACTATTTATCAAATAGATATTTAAGGAATTTAAAGTATAATGCTGACCTTCGAACAACAAAATTTTACAATTAAGGGGAAATAATGGAGTTTTTACAGCTTTTATTAGTGCTTATTGCAGTGATACTAGTTATCATTAAGCCAGAAAAAGAAAAACTTGCATTCGGTCTAGTTGTAGCCTCATGGCTATTCATGCTCATTATGTATATAGGTGCTAAATCAAGCAACCTTTTAACACATATGAATCTGTAAGGAGCAAAGATGAACGAGATTAAAAAAGCGAAATTTTTCTACGGCTTGATGTTTCTTGCTGGATTTTTAATAATCTTACTTCCAGTTGGGATCGCAAATTTATACTTTGGCTACGTGCTTAAAGATAGCCCTTGCACGCTTTGTTGGGGGCAACGTGAAGCGATGATATTTATAGGTGTTATGGCACTTTTTATCGTTCGCTATGGCATGAAAGCAAAATACCTAGCAACTCTTTTGGTTATGACTGCTTTTGGTCTTTGGCAGTCGTTAGCACACTTTGGCAACCACGCTGGACGCGACCTTGATCAAGGGTTTGGACTGGCAGTTTTTGGCATACATACATATTTTTGGGCTGAGATAGTTTTTTGGGCTGTTGTGTTGTTGCTTGGTATTATGTTTTTCTTTGCACCAAAATTTAGTGCATTTGAAGCAGAGCAGGGTGATAAGAGTGTCAGAGAATTTTGCACACCAGTGCGTTTGGGATTTGTAGTTGTTGCACTAATAATTGCTTCAAACGTATTCCAAGCCTTTGTTAGTACAGGCATTCCGCCATACTACGGACAGGGCGATCCGGTGCGTTTTACACTTGATAAAAAGTATATCATTTGGGATGATAGTGGATATAAAAAACATTGGAGCACGATCTCATTTTTAGGTAAAAGAGATGTAAGAAATCCAGACTATGCGTTTGCTCCTGCGAGTGAAAAACTTGGTGTGAAATTTGATAACGAACACGCAAATGCTCCACTAAATATAGATGAGAATTTGCAAATTGTATCAAAACGTGAATTTAACATACAAAAACCGCTAAATTCATTAAGCCTAATAAATGGAGAGTACGTTGTAAGCTCAAAGTGGGAAGTGTTTTTTGCTGATGAAAATTTAAGCGTAAAAAGCGACTTTGAGATAGACCCTTATTTTTCAGCTACAATTGATCCAATAATTGGCATTGTGCCGTTTATGGACGATAAATTTATGCTTATGGGCTCAAATAAAAGCTATCTAAGATTTGCTAAAAATGACAAAGCTGACGATGCTTTACAATATGCTGATTTTGTGCGTGGTAATGATAAATTTGAGGGTCAAGGCAAGGGTCTTGGCAGAGGTAGGATTGATACGGTTAGGGCTAAATTCTTTCATATTGGAGCCGTTGCAACTGATGGAAAATATATCTACACAGCAACTCTACCAAATAACAAGGATCAAAAAAGCCTAGTGATATCAAAAATTTTAGCCAAAGATAGACAGCTTTCAGGCGAGTTTAGCCCAAGCGCGAATTTAAAAGAGAGTAAGAATTTAGGCGATCTTTATATAACATCTATGGTGCATAAAGACGGCGTTTTATATGCTATGAGTAAAAATCACAACGTAATTGTGCTTATAGATTTAGCAAGCGAAAGTGTTGTAAAAACGATAGCTTTTCCTAGCGAGATTAAAAACGCAAGAGGACTCGTGATAAATGGGCAAAATTTAGAAATTCTCTCATACGAAAACAGCAAAAACATACTTTACACTCTAAAATAAAATAAGGCGGTTAGATCCGCCTTATAAAATATTTACCGCTTTTGTATTAAAATATCAGATTTGAAATTTACAAGGCAAAATAATGAATGATACAATTAAAATTTTTGGTGCACGTGAGCATAACCTAAAAGATATCAATTTAGAAATTCCAAAAAACAAACTCGTGGTTTTTACGGGGCTTTCTGGCTCTGGCAAAAGCACTTTGGCGTTTGATACGCTTTATGCAGAGGGGCAAAGGCGTTATATTGAGAGTCTTAGTAGCTATGCTAGGCAGTTTTTAGATAGGGTTGGTAAGCCTGATGTTGATAAGATTGAAGGTCTTACTCCTGCTATTGCCATTGATCAAAAGACGACTTCAAAAAACCCACGCTCAACGGTTGGTACGATAACTGAAATTTATGATTATTTGCGACTTTTATACGCAAGAATCGGCACTCAGCACTGCCACCAATGTGGTAAGCCTATCTCAAAAATGAGTTCGCAAGACATTATAAATGAAATTTCAAAGTTACCAAATGACGCAAAAGTTGTTATTTATGCACCTTTGATTCGCGAAAAAAAAGGCACATTTGCTGATTTGATTGAAAATTTAAGAGCAAAGGGCTTTGTTAGGGCGTTAATTGATGGCGTTATGGTGCGTTTGGATGAAGAGATAGAGCTTGCAAAGACTAAAAAACACACGATAAAAGTTGTCATTGACCGCCTTGTAATTAGCGATGAAAATAGCGTTAGATTAGCACAAGATGTTGAAAAGGCGTTAAATGAGAGCTACGGCGAAGTTGAAGTTGAAATTTCAAATGCCGATGAGCTTGGACTTACGCAAAAATTTATTCATTACAGCGAACATTTGGCCTGTTTTGACTGCAAAATTTCATTTACTCCGCTTGAACCGCTTAGTTTTAGCTTTAACAGCCCAAAAGGTGCGTGTGAGCATTGTGACGGCTTAGGTATTCGTTACAGCCTTGATATGAGTAAAATTTTAGACGAGGATAAGAGCATTGAAGCTGGTGCTGTAAAAACTATGCACGGCTATAATATGAGCTATTACAACAAATTTTTACTAGCATTTTGCGAACAAAACGACATAAATACCAAAACGGCGTTTTATGATTTAAGCGATGATGAAAGACGCTTAGTGCTTTATGGCAACGCAAAGCCAGTTGAGTTTTTATGGAAAAGACACCGATTAACTCGCACTTTTGAGGGCGCGGTTAAAATTTCTTACGAGCTTTTAAACAGCGAAAAATATTTAGATGAATATATGAGCGAGAAAATTTGCTCAAATTGCAACGGACACCGCTTAAAACCGCAAAGTTTGGCTGTAAAAGTAGCAGGGCTTGGACTTGGCGAAATTTTAGATATGAGTATTGAAGATTGCGTGGCGTTTTTTTCAAATGAGAAAAATTTTAGCTACTTAAATTCACAAGAGATGATGATAGCAACGCCGATTTTAAAGGAGATAAACGAAAGGCTTTATTTTTTATTTGATGTTGGGCTTGGTTATCTCTCTTTGGGGCGTGATGCAAGGACGATTAGTGGTGGCGAGGCTCAGAGAATTCGCATCGCAAGTCAGATAGGTAGCGGTCTAAGTGGGGTTATGTATGTGCTTGATGAGCCAAGTATCGGACTTCACGAAAGGGACACGCTAAAACTTATTAAAACCTTGCGAAATCTGCAACTTAAAGGCAACTCTGTAATAGTCGTAGAGCACGATAAAAAGACCATCAAAGAAGCCGATTTTATCGTTGATATCGGTGAGGGGGCTGGTAAGTTTGGAGGCTCAGTTATATTTTCTGGCACTTATGATGAACTGCTTAAAACTCACACGCAAACGGCAAAATACCTAAACGGCGAAGCTGATATAAACTACCAAAAAAACCGAAAACAAGAAAGTTGGATAGAAATTTCAAACGTAAATATCAACAACATAAAAAATTTAAGTGCAAAATTCCCACTTAAAAATCTAGTCGGCATAACTGGCGTTTCAGGCTCTGGCAAAAGCTCACTCATACTTCAAACACTTTTGCCAGTCGCACAAGAGGAGTTAAATCGTGCTAGAAAGGTAAAAAAGGTCGCAGGGGCAAGTATCACTGGACTTGAAAAACTAGATAAAGTAATTTATCTTGATCAAAGCCCAATAGGTCGCACGCCACGCTCAAATCCAGCCACTTATACCGGCGTAATGGATGAAATTCGCACACTTTTTGCTAACACAAAAGAGGCAAAGCTTCGTGGGTATAAAATCGGCAGATTTAGTTTTAACGTCAAAGGTGGGCGTTGCGAGAAGTGCGGTGGCGAGGGCGAGATAAAGATAGAGATGCACTTTTTGCCTGATGTAATGGTCATTTGTGACGCTTGTAAAGGCACACGCTACAACGCTCAAACGCTTGAAATAACGTATAAAGGCAAGTCAATCGCCGATGTGCTAGATATGAGTATTGATGATGCGTTAGAGTTTTTTAAAGCGGTGCCAAAAATTTATGCTAAACTTAAAACCCTTGTTGATGTTGGGCTTGGCTATATCACGCTTGGGCAAAATGCTACGACTTTAAGCGGAGGCGAGGCACAGCGTGTAAAACTGGCAAAAGAGCTAAGTAGAAGCGACACTGGCAAGACCCTTTATATCCTTGATGAGCCTACGACCGGACTTCACTTTGCAGATGTAAATCGCCTTTGTTTGGTGCTTGAACACTTGGTTGATTTGGGTAACTCTGTTTTTGTGATTGAGCATAATATGGATATTATTAAAAACTGCGATTATATCGTAGATATGGGACCAGAAGGCGGTGCAAAAGGCGGTCGTATCATCGCAACAGGAAGCGTAAAAGAGCTTGCTAAAAATCACAAAAAAACTGGCTCATACACTGGTAAATTTTTAGAAGAGGAGCTAAAAAAATGAAAATTTTTGTCATAAATTTAGAAAAAGACACTCAAAAAAGAGATGATTTTGTTAAAAATTTTAGCTGTTTTAGCCTTGACTATGAGTTTATAAATGGCGTCTATGGGGGGGGGTATTAGTGAAAGTGAGCTTTTTAAGCTCGTATATGATTATAAAAACTGCTTTTTAACAAAGGGTGAAATAGGTTGTGCATTAAGTCATTTAAAAATCTATCAAAAAATGATAGATGAGAACATCCCTTATGCCCTAATCCTTGAAGATGATGCTGGTTTTAGCGATGAATTTTGTGAAATTTTAGCCAAAATTGATAAGTTTTTATCAAAAAAAGATGACTTTGAGCTAGTTTGCTTAATGCAACTTGATGGTGCTTGTTTTAAAAATCTAATACTCAAAATTGATGAAAATTTACGCCTTTATAAATTCTCATCAGGCTCTAGAACACACGGCTATATCATCACAAAAATGGCTGCAGCTAAGCTTTTAAAGCTAAATACGCCAATAATCCTAGAAGCTGATATGTGGCTACAATTTTACGAGTTAAGTGGTTTAAAAATTTACACCTTAAACAAAGATGTGATTTTAACAACTGATAAAGACGGGGCAAACTCATCAATTGGCACACAAGAAAGACTAAATTTTGCAGAGCAAAAGGCAGTCGTAAGAAAGCAAAAAATGAAAAAAATCGGTGGCGTTTCATATCGTTTTAGGCGGATTTTACAGCGTTTAAAAAATAAAATTTTTACAAGGATTTTTACAAAACGATGATTTTAAAATAGCTATGGCACAATAAATTTGTGCCATTTTTTATTTTATAAATCCAACCTGTTTTGTGATTTCGCTTAGAGCTTTGTCTTTTTTCTTGTTAAAATCTACTTTATTTTGCTCAAAGAGGTTGTTGCCGTGAGTGTCGATTGATACTATAAGTGGTCCAAATTCTTTAACTTTGCAGTTCCAAAGGGTTTCTGGCATACCAAGCTCCATCCAATCAGCACTCTGTATCTCCTCGACCTGAGTTGCTGCTATGACCGCACATCCTGCTGGAAATACGCAGTGAAGTGCCTTAAATTCCGCACATCCACGCATAGTTTCATCGCCCATTCCGCCTTTACCTACGATGAGCCTTACGCCTGTTTTTTTGATAAGCTCATACTCAAATTTTTCCATTCTCATGCTTGTTGTGGGCCCCACAGATACGATTTCGTAGCTATCTTCGCCTAATTTTCGTATGATAGGACCAGCGTGAAGTATTGCACCACCATTTATATCAAGTGGCAACTCTCGCCCCTCTTCTACCACGCGTCTATGTGCCACGTCGCGACAGGTTACGATATTTCCGCTTAGATATATAATGTCTCCAGCTTTTATGTCTGCTAAATCCTCAGCCTTTATTGGTGTTTTTAAAATTTTCTTACTCATAGCTAAACTCCTTGTGCGATTTAATGCTAAAATTTAGGTTGCTATCCCAGATGATATGCCCCTTTCTATGCGACCAACAGCCCACATTTACAGCAACTGCTATAACTGACGGATGACGTGCAGAATTTTCGATATGAACGCCCATTACGGAGCTAGAACCACTCATCCCTTGTGGTCCTAAGCCTATTGAGTTTATACCATCTTCAAGCAGTTTTTCGGTTTTTGCAGCACGTTCATTTGGATTTTGTGTCCCAATCGGTCGTAGGAGTGCCTTTTTTGACAAAAGTGACGCAACATCGATAGAAGTTCCAACGCCAACGCCAACAAGTAGCGGAGGACAGGCGTTTATGCCGTAGCTTGTCATTATATCCATTACAAATTTAATCACGCCTTCATAGCCCATTCCAGGCATTAAGACCGTAGCTTTACCAGGCAGACTACAACCCCCGCCCGCCATATAGGTGTAAATCTCGCATTTATCGCTGTTTGGCTCAATCTCCCAAAATATAGACGGAGTATCTTTGCCGACATTTTTACCTGTGTTATACTCATCAAATGTTTCGACGCTGTTGTGCCTTAATGGAGCCTCTTTTGTCGCTTTTAGTACCGAGTTTATGAGTATTTGCTCAAGTTCGCCAATGAGTGGGAAATTTGCTCCACACTTTAGAAAAAACTGAATAACCCCAGTATCCTGACACGACGGACGATCTAGCTGTTTTGCTAGTTTTTGATTTTCAAACATCGTTTTATATATGGTTTTTGCCAGTTCACTACTCTCTTTTTTGCTGAGTTCTTCTAGCTTTGCAGTTATGTCATCAGGTAAAACCTTGCCACTATATCCTACAAATTTTGCCATTACATCAGTCATTTTTTGTATGGATTTTTGCATTTTTACTCCTATTTTGGATTTTTGTTATACTACTGAAATTTTCATAAATTTAGATAAAGTGGTAGAGTAGGGGGCTATCCCACTACTCATCATCACAGCTATTTTTTGGGTCAAAAAATGTGTTTAAGTGGATATTTTCAAAGGCTGCTTTTAAGCTTGTAAATAGCTTTGGATTTTGCTTTTCAAGCTGTGCTAAAAGCTCTTTTGTTTCACTTCTTGCGTGTGGCATTTTTACATCAAATCTCATCGCCGGACAAGCCTCATCGCCGATGACAAAAAGCTCGTTGCGAATGGCATTTTCACGCAAAGCCCGCTCACGCACATAGATAAATGGACGAATAACTTCAATGCCGTTTTTAGCTGTATATTTTGGTGCAAGGGTTCTTAACGCGCCGTTGTAGGTAAAGTTCATAAAAAAGCTCTCAGCTGCATCATCAAGATGATGAGCTATGGCTAGTTTATTAAAGCCGTGTTTTTGGGCGTATGTGTAAAGATACCCACGCCTCATACGACTAAAAAAGCTACAAAAGCTAGAATTCTTACGGATTTTATCCTTTGAAATTTCAAAAATTGAGCTATCAATGACCTCGTGTTCTATGCCGTGTTCATTGCAAAATTTTGTCAAATACCCGTAATCCTCGCCCATACCATAGCTTAAAGTTACAGCTTTAAACTCAAATTTCTCTGGCGTTACATTTTGCATATGTTTTAGCACAAAAGCAAGAGCAAGGCTGTCTTTGCCGCCACTAAGACCTAGCAAAATTTTATCGCCACCGCAAACCATTTTGTATTTTGCGTTCGTTCGCCCAACGATACTTAAAAGCTTTTTGCTTAAATCTATCATAAATTTTCTACCATTTCTAGCACAAAATCGGCTGAAATTTTAGCCGAGCTGTGCAAAAACTCATCAAAATCAAACTCAGCCGAGCCATTTGCCTCGTCACTAATCGCACGAAGCACGAAAAATGGCACGTTTAGCTGAGCACAAACCTGAGCTACACTAGCTCCTTCCATCTCAACGGCGTCTGCTTTAAACATTGCTTTTATCCACGATTTTTTCTCACTGCTACACACAAACTGATCGCCTGTTGCGATGATACCGCCTGTTAGTTTTAGCCCTCTTTTTTGTGCAATTTTAAGAGCTAGGGCATTTAAACCCTCATCAGTTTTAGCAAAAATTTCAACCCCCGGCACATATCCGTATGGGTGTCCAAACGCCGTTATATCAAGGTCGTGCTGAGCTAGACTTGTAGCGTAAATTAATTCGCCAATCTTTAAATTTTCATTTAACGCACCTGCTACACCGCTAAAAAGTAGCGTTTTTGCCCCAAATTTTTCTATAAGCAGGGTTGCGGTTAGGCTTGAATTTACCTTGCCTATTTTTGAGTAGGCGATGATTAAATCCTTGCCTTTGTAGTTTGCTTTGTAAAATGAGTTGTTTGCGTAGTTGATAGTTTTATACTCGCCTACACGCTCTAAAATCGGTGTGATCTCTTCATTCATTGCGCCTAAAATCGCTATCATTTGCCCTCCAAAAATTTCACAGCTTCATCAAGTGAAGCCAAATCTGTAATGCTTAAAGTTGGTTTTTGCGTAATTTTTTTATTCATACCGCTTAAAATTTTTGATCCAAGCTCAATGAAACAATCAACATCGTTTTCGTGATTTTTAATGCTTTGTTTATAAAGCACTGGGCTTGTTAGCTGGTCTTTTAAAAGCTCTTTTGCTTCGTCTTTTGTGGTGTAAAATTTGGCATTTACGTTTGAGATAACCGGTAAAAAGCTATCATTTAAATACTTGCCAAGTTCGCTAAACAGGGCGTCGCTAGCTGGTTTTAAAATCGGACAATGAGACGCCACTGACATATCAAGAAGCATAGCGCGTTTTGCACCAGCACCTTTAAATGTGGCTTCTAGGCTTGATAAATCATCTTTTAGCCCTGCTACCACGATTTGTCCGTCGCAGTTGTAGTTTGCAGCATAGACGCTTTTGCCTTCATTTCTAGCTTCACTGCAAATTTTCTCAACCACGCTATCATCAAGCCCAAGCAAAACCATCATACCAGCACCCTTGCCATCACAAGCCTCTTGCATAAACTTACCACGCAAATTTACAAGCTTTATGGCGTCTTTAAAATCAAAAGCACCATTTACAGCCAAAGCACTAAACTCGCCAAGAGAGTGCCCTAGGCTAAATTTCTGGACTGGCGAAATATTCTCGTTTAAAGCAAGATAGCTCATAAGTGCGTTTAAAACGATAGCTGGTTGGGTAAATTCACTTTGGCTTAAAAGCTCGTTTTGGCTAAAAAGTAGGTGTTTAAAATCGATCTTTAAATACTCACTAGCCTCGCCAAGCAACTCACGGCAAGGGGCGAAATTTTCGTAAAATTCAAGCCCCATACCGACACTTTGAGAACCCTGTCCTGCAAAGATAAATGCGTATTTCATTGGCATTTCTTAGTGATGGTGTCCGCCACAACATCCGCCGTGGTGGTGATGATCGTCATCATCGTCCTCTCCAGCACATCCGCATCCGCCACCGCCGTGTCCACCACAACATCCGCCACCGCCGTGATGATGGTGATGTCCGTGATCACCTCCGCCACATCCGCAAGTGTGAGCTCCGGCTACCATACCAGTGGCTTTCTCATCCTCACTTGCCTCTCTAATCTCTAAAATTTCAACGTTAAAAAGCAGGTCTTTACCAGCGTAAGGGTGGTTAAAATCTACTACAACTTCATCATCTTTTATCTCTTTTACGATTACTCTAACGCTTGAGCCGTCTTCATTTTGTCCAAAAAGCTCCATACCAGTTACTAGCTCGATACCTGCAAATTGCTCTTTTGGTAGTGCTTGTACGGCCTCATTGTTGTATTCTCCACAAGCCTCGGCTGCTTTGATTTTTATCTCTTTTCTATCTCCAGTTTGTAGCTTTAAAACCTCTTCTTCTAGCTTTTCAATAACGTGTCCACGACCAGTAAGGAATGAAATTTGTGTCCCACCTTGCATATTTGACTCTAAAATTTCGCCTGTATTTGCGTCTTTTAGTTCATAAAACATTGTTACAACTTGTTCTTTGCTCATATAATCTCCTTGTTTAAAATATTATGGTGGTTGATTATATCTAAAAAAGATTAAAATAGTGTTTTTGTGTTGTAAATTCGGCTAATTTATTTAGTCGCGTTGTGGCGCTGCTTGTGCTTCTTTTGTATCAGGATAGCCCACTTTAAGTGCCTTATAAAAGCGATTTGCACTAGCGGTATCGCCTACTTTATCAAAGCTAATTGCTGTGTGATATAGTAGTCTTGGCATATACGAAGCCTTATCATCGCCTTGAACGCTCTTTTGATAGTAGCCAATTGCTTCAGAATACATCTTCTTTTTATAGGCTATTTCGCCTAGGTAGTAGTTTGACGCTGATGGTTGATACTTTTTTGTTAGCAGATACTCAAAATGCTCTTTTGCATCTTGGTCTTTGTTTGAGTTAAATAGCTTTACTGCTTCGCTCATAACTGTTTTGTTGTCTTTTTTTGATAGATCGTTTGAGCTAGTAGGTTTTGTATCTTGTTTTGCGTTATTTATCGTTTGTGTTGATTTTTTATCTATCAATGCACCCAACTGATTTAATGTTTTTGTGATTTTTTGGTAGTTTTTCTCTTGGATAGCTCTTGTTTCGTAACTATATTTTTTTAGCTCAGCAATGGAATTCCCGCCACTAGTAGCATCTCCATTTACTCTAAGCTCAAGATCGCTAATGCGTTGCTCTATCCTTGACATACGAGAATTTATACCATCAAGAACGCTTTGTAATCCTTGTATCTGTTCAATAACCGAACTTAAATCGCCTTGCAAACTTTGGACATTACGTTTATTTTTTAAAAGCTCTTTTTCATTCTCTGTAAGACCATAAGGATTTTCGGTATTTAAATTTCCGGCGTCAAACGCAGAAACTTGAGCATACAACGACATAGCAGAGGCTACCATAAAGGTAGCCAAAAGAATTTTTCTCTTCATAAATTATGGAAGAACTTTAAATTCTACACGTCTATTTTGAGCGTCACAAGCTTTTGATTTGTCTGAGCAAACAGGGTTGCTTTCGCCAAAACTTACAACAGCTATTCTATCAGCCGATACGCCATTGCTTACAAGAGCGTCTTTTACGCTTTTAGCACGCTTAAGTCCAAGAGCATAGTTGTACTCATCTGTACCCCACTCGTCGCAGTTACCTTCTACTTTTACTGATAGAGCTTGAGCGTCAGCTTGGTTAAATAGTGAAGCGTTTGAGCTTACTACGCCTTGCTGATCTGCTTTAACATTGAATTTGTCAAAGTCAAAATATACATTTTTAACTTGACCTTGAATGCTTGCAATTAGAGCATTTAGTCTGTCATCATCGCTCATTGAGTTTGATGAGCTATTCATATTTGCGTTTGTGTCTACCTCTGGGGCTTTTGAGCTACAACCACTAAAAACTAACGCCGCAACGGCAACACTTGCTAGAACAATTTTTTTCATACTAATCCTTTTTAAAAAATTTCGTGCAATTATATCATAAAATTTAAAAAATATTACCAATCTATTGACTGAATTTTGCCTATTTTTAATGGAAATTGGAAACTTCTATTTTCATTTAGTCTAATAACACCAAGTGAGCTTTGAGATCCAAGCTGTTTTATAAATACAACACTCTGCCCGTCGCTTGAAAATCTTGGATAGTTGTTTTTACCACTAGCCGTTAGCTGTCTTATAAAATCGGTTTGGGTTGAGATTAGATATATGTTAAATGAGTTGCTTGGATCGTCTGAGCTTTCACGGCTAGAATAGACTATGTAGCTACCATAGGTGCTAACTGAGTTGTTGTTTTTGCCGTGATATACCATTTGCTCGACGCTACCGCCGCTAGAGCTTACTGAAAATATATTTGGATAGCCAAGTCTATCTGATACGAAAACTATGCGTTGATCGTCATCTACGAAATTTCCATTAACATCAATACCAATGTAGTTTGTGACTTGAGTTAAATTTTTGCTATCAAGACTATAAACATATATGTCAGGTTGATCTTTTGGAGCCATAGTTAGTAAAATTTTTCTTCCATCTTTGCTTACGTCAGAGGCTATTAGCATACCGTTACTATCGATAATCTTTGCCTTTGTCCCACTATTTAGGTCGTATCTAAAAAGTGTTGGTTTGTTGTTTATGTATGTTGTGTAGTAAAAAGCGTTTTGCTCAGCTCCAGCCCATTTTGGGAATATGTTTAATCCGCCTCTTACTATTGTTTTTTGATATGTTAAAGTGTAGTCAGCTACTGCTATTTCGCTCTCTTTGGCTGATGTGTATTTTGAGAAAATAATATACTTTTCCATCCAGCCAACTGGTGGTAAATTTAGCTCATTTACTAGCTCAACTATGCTTTTATGTGCCAAAAATGGATATTTTGAGCCTGTCATAGTGTAAATTTTCTCATATTTTACACTTGCCTTTTTTGCATCAATTAGCTTTACTTTTAAAGATAGATCTGAATTTGCTGAGCCTTCAAGAACATATCTAAAGATTAGCTCAGCACCCTTATCGCTCATTGTATTTGTTTGAGAGTCGCCCTCATATGTCGTGCTTACGTGATCTTCTATGATCTCAAAATCAGAGCTGACCTTTAAATCGCCAAGCATAATTTTAAAAAATTTATCTTTAAATGCTGGGTCGCTAATTAACGTTGTAGCGTCTTGAAGCACTATTTTTGGTAGTGCTATTCCTTGGTTTATGACCGAAATAGTCGCATCTGTCGCAAAAAGAGCTAGTGCGAAAGATATGAAAACTATGATTTTTTTCATCTTTTCTCCGTTTGGGTTTATTGTGTTTCTAGTTTATCTTCTAATTTTAAATTTAAAGTAATAGGTGTGCCATTTGGCGAGAACGGGAATTTCTCGTTGCTTAAAATTTCTAGGCACTCTTGGACTTTTTTATTGAAATTTTCATTATACGGAAGTTTTAAAATTTTGTAGCTAAAATTCCCGCTTCCGTCGATAGTTACAGAAATTTCCGCAACATCGGCGGTATTTGCTTTGTAGCTACGCCACCTGCGTTCTATTTGTTTTGTTATAGCACCAAGAAGCGGATTATAAATGCCCGTTTTTTGCTCTTTTGGTGTGGAGGCTGTTTTATCAAGTTTTAGACTTTTTATAATATCGCTTGCTGCTGTGCTTGGCTTTTGCTCACTTTGTTCATTTTTAAGTCTAGACTGAGTCTTTTGCTCTTTCGGTTTTTCGCTTGGCTTTAATTTGCTTGTATCTATATCGCTAAATAAATTTTTAATATCTGGTTTTTGCTCTTTTGGCTCATCTTTTGCTATCTCTTGAGCTTCTTCTGTTATTTGTGGGATTGGTTTTGGCTCAGGTTGCTTTTGCTCTTTTGGTTCTGGTGGCAGTGTAGGAGTTGGCAACGGCTCATCTGGTATGACTGGCTTATTTGTCGTTTGTGGCTTTGGTTGCTCTTTTTTTTCCTCTTGCTGTTTTTCTTCTTTTTTGATCTCTTCTTTTTGCTCTGGTGCTTTTAGCTCATTTTTTTCCTCTTTTTGATCAGGGACTAAAATATCTATAAAAGCGTCTTTATCGTCTGTATATCTTTTTGCTGGTTCTGTAAACATAGTTAAATTTATAAATAATATTATAATGATAAAGGTATAAATAGATAAAGCTACAAAAAATGAGCTAATTGTGGGGAATTTTGCTTTAAACATTTTATCCGTTTGTTTGCAGTGCTACCTTGCTAAAACCAGCATTTTTCAGGCTTTTTAGCACAAACATAACATCATCATATTTTAAATTTTTATCAGCTTTTATGTATATTGGTGACTCTTTGTCATACTTTTGGCTCATCAAAATGACATTATCTGGGAATTCCTCTATGCTCATTAAGCTTTGCTCTATTCTGACCTGTCTTTTTTCGTTGATTAACACAACTAAATCTTTTTGTTTAACAGATGAGGCTTTTGTTTTTGAGCCGTCAGGGAGTTTTATATCCTCTTGATATGTTATGGTTGGCATAGTGACCATAAGGATAGCCAGAAGAACAAGCATAATATCAACCAGCGGAGTTATATTTAACTCCGGAGCATCATTATCAAATTTCATAGACACTATGCTTCTTCTTTCATACTAAGTAAAACATCAGCTTCTCGCTCTATTGTTCCCATTAGTTCGTAAGCTTTTCGTTTTATTAAAAGATTAAAAGTATATGCCGGAATAGCCACAAATATACCAGCACCAGTAGCAACTAATGCTTCTGATATGGCTGGTGCTATCACTCCAAGAGAGGCATTACTGCCATTTCCAAGCCCTGAAAACGTTTCAAGAATCGATATAACAGTTCCAAAAAGACCTATAAAAGGAGATGTTGAAGCTATAATGCTTAACCACACAAGCCCACTTGTCGCATTTTTTTCAGCTATACTTATGCAGACATTTAACTTTTCTTTTGTTATTTTTCCAGATAAGCACTTTCTTAAGGACGCATCTTGCGGGAGTGTTTTTGCCCCCATAAGAAGCGATTCTAGTGCAGTTTGCTCAATTTTTTGCCAAGCACCAAGACCGGCTGTTCGTGAGAAAAGTATGGTAAAGCTGATTATAAAATATATAGATAACCAGCTTAAAACAACTATGGTAATAAAACTACTTCTTGATATGTAGTTTAAAAATATATCTATTCCGCCCACTTATCTTGCTTTCACTATATTTTCCATTTTTGCAATAGTGTTTGCAAAAACGCTTGTATTGCTACTCATGCTCTCTATAAGTTCGCGAGCTTGTTGTAAAGAATTTGCAAGATCGCTCTCGCTATTCCCTGCTACGTAGACGGCTCCATCGGCTAAAACTACCACTTTGCCTTCGTCTATCTTTGCGTATCCCCAGTTTATGGCAACCACGTCGTGTTTTTTATCTTTATTTTCTATATCAATGATACCTGAACTAAGTAGAGATATTAACGAAGCGTGGTTTGGCAATACGCCAAACTCACCATCACTTCCTGGGAGCACTACGCTATTTACTTCATCTGAAAAAATTTTACCTTGAGGGGTCACTATTTCAAGATGCATTGTATTCATTGTGCTTCCTTTTAAGCTTTAAGTTTTTCAGCCTTGGCTATCGCTTCGTCTATGCCACCAACCATATAAAATGCTGCTTCTGGCAAGTGGTCATATTTGCCTTCTAAAATCCCCTTAAATCCAGCTATACTCTCCTCAAGAGTTACGTATTTGCCAGGGCTTCCTGTAAATACTTCTGCAACGAAGAATGGCTGAGATAGGAATCTTTCGATCTTTCTAGCTCTATCAACAGTTACTTTATCCTCTTCACTAAGCTCGTCCATACCAAGAATTGCTATGATGTCTTGCAAATCTTTATACTTTTGTAAAACTGCTTGAACGCCACGTGCTACCTTGTAGTGATCTTCGCCTAAAATTTGCGGATCAAGCATACGTGAAGTAGAATCAAGTGGGTCAACCGCCGGATAAATACCCTTTTCTGCAATAGCTCTGTTTAGAACGGTTGTTGCGTCAAGGTGAGCAAAAACGGTCGCTGGTGCTGGGTCGGTAAGGTCGTCAGCTGGAACATAAACGGCTTGAACTGATGTAATTGAGCCTTTTTTAGTTGATGTGATTCTCTCTTGAAATTTACCCATTTCACTTGCTAGAGTTGGCTGATAACCAACGGCTGATGGAATACGTCCTAAAAGTGCTGACATTTCGGCACCTGATTGTGAAAATCTAAAGATATTATCTATAAACATAAGCACGTCAAGACCCATTTCATCTCTAAAATACTCAGCCATTGTAAGACCAGTTAGTGCGATACGATTTCTTGCTCCTGGTGGCTCGTTCATTTGTCCGTAGCATAGGGCAACTTTATCCAAAACATTTGACTCTTTCATCTCGTGATAAAGGTCATTACCTTCGCGTGTTCTCTCGCCAACACCCGCAAATACAGAATAACCGCTATGTTTAAACGCAACGTTATGGATAAGCTCCATAATAATAACCGTTTTACCAACACCAGCACCGCCAAATAGTCCAACTTTACCGCCCTTTGCATAAGGTGCAAGAAGATCAACAACCTTAATGCCGGTTTCAAAAATTTCGCTCTTTGTGCTTTGTTCTTCAAATGCTGGCGGATCTCTGTGAATTGACCAGTGTTTGTCAAAATTGATATTTTCGCCCTCGTCAATAAGTTCACCAACGACGTTAAAAATTCTACCCAAAACCTTCTCGCCAACTGGAACACTAATAGGTGCTCCAAGTGCTTTAGCTTCAAGACCACGAGTTAAACCTTCGCTCATATCCATAGCAATTGTTCTAACTCTGTTGTCTCCTAGGTGGGCAGCAACCTCAAGAACTAGTCTATTTTTTTTGCCCTCAACTTCGAAAAAAACTTCGATAGCTTCGTTAATTTTAGGGAGATAGTCGTTAAAATCAACATCAACGACAGGCCCCATAACTTGGCTAATAATACCTTTCATTTATACTCCTTTGTTTTCTTACTTCATTGATTCAACGCCACTGATAATCTCGATAAGCTCAGTGGTGATAGATTCTTGTCTTGCTTTGTTGTAAGCAAGATTTAGTTGTTTTACACGTTCTTTTGCGTTATTTGTTGCATTATCCATCGCTTGCATTCTTGAGCTATGCTCAGCTGCAAGAGAGTCAATAAGCGAATAGTACATACTATACTCAAAATACTTCTTCAAAAGTTCGTCTAAAATTTGAGCATTGTTATCTTCAGGTTCAAATTCCATTAGGGAATTTGTCTGAATTTGATCAACTTTTGGTGGCTCAATAGGTGCTATATCGTTTATTCTGATCTCTTGAGAAATCATATTTTTATAGCCATTGTGTATAAGTATGATCTTATCTGTTGCACCATTTACAAAATCATTTATGGCATCTTGTATAATATTTTGAGCTTTTTCATAGGTTGGCGATGAGCTTGTGCCTATGTATGTCTCAAGCAGATCAATGCCTTGAAAATTGAAAAATTCAATCCCTTTTTTGCCAACTGCGCGCAAACGCACCTTGATTTTTTTGGATTTAAATTCCTCTATCATTCTTCTTACGTTTTTGATAGTTTGAACGTTAAATCCACCACAAAGTCCCTTATCTGCAGTAACAAATATAATATCAACCTTTTCTATGTTTTTGTTGGTATCAAAAAATTTGCTCTCATTTGCTACCGAGCCATACTGGTTGATTTTATATGCTATCTCTGAAAGGACTTCGTTTATCTTAAGTGCATACACACGAGATTTACGTGCTGCCTCTTCCGCTTTTCTAAGCTTTGCGGTAGAGACAAGTTTCATGGCACGAGTGGTCTTTTGTGTATTTTTGACACTCTTGATATTTCGTTTTATATCTTTTAAATTTGACATATTTAGCCCTTAGTTAGCAGAAAAAGTCGCTTTATAGTCTTTCAATGCTTTATGTAATAGCTCTTCAGCTTCTTTATCAAGTGCTTTTTTTGTTCTAATTTGCTCAAAAATTTCAGGGTATTTAGCCTCTATGTAAGGATAAAGCTCTGCCTCAAATTTCGTAACACTCGTTGTTGGAACATCGTCTAAATAGCCTTTTGCACCAGCAAATATTATTAATACTTGATTTTCTACTGCAAGTGGGCTATATGGCGGCTGTTTTAGAACTTCAACCATCTTCTGACCACGCTCTAGTTGTTTTCTTGAGCTTTCATCAAGGTCGCTTGCAAACTGAGCAAACGCTTGAAGTTCGCGGTATTGAGCTAGGTCAAGTCTTAGGTTACCTGAAACTTGTTTTGTAGCTTTAATTTGTGCAGCACCACCAACACGAGATACTGAAAGGCCAACGTTAATAGCTGGACGAATACCTGAGTTAAATAGATCGGTTTCAAGGAAAATTTGTCCGTCTGTAATAGATATAACGTTTGTTGGAATATACGCTGAAACGTCACCCGCTTGTGTTTCGATGATAGGTAGAGCTGTTAAAGAACCAGCACCTAGCTCGTCATTTAGCTTACTTGCTCTTTCAAGTAGTCTTGAGTGTAGGTAGAAAACGTCACCAGGATATGCCTCTCGACCTGGTGGGCGGCGAAGAATAAGCGACATCTCACGATATGCAACAGCGTGTTTTGATAGATCATCATATATTATAAGTGCGTGGCGTGAGTTATCGCGGAAATACTCACCCATTGTTACACCAGCGTAAGGTGCTAGATACTGAAGTGCTGCTGTATCAGACGCACCAGCATTTACAACGATAGTATAGTCCATAGCACCATACTCTTCAAGTTTTTTTACAACCTGAGCGACTGTTGATTGTTTTTGACCGATAGCAACATAGATACAAACAACATCTTGACCTCTTTGATTGATGATAGTATCTATAGCAACAGTTGTTTTACCTGTTTGGCGGTCGCCTATGATTAACTCACGCTGACCTCTACCGATTGGCACAAGTGCGTCAATCGCTTTAATGCCAGTTTGAAGTGGCTCGTGAACAGATTTTCTAGCCATAATACCTTTAGCTTTTTCCTCAACGAAGCGAGTTTCAGTAGCCTCAATAGGCCCTTTTGCGTCTATTGGCTCACCAAGTGCATTTACAACACGTCCGATAAGTGCGTCACCTACTGGCACACGAAGTAGTTTTTTAAGACGTTTAACAGAGCTTCCCTCTGTAATGTTGCTTGTTTTGCCAAGAATAACGATACCTACACTACTCTCTTCAAGGTTAAGAGCCATACCTCTTTCACCACTTTCAAACTCAACCATCTCTCCTGCCATAACGTTTTTAAGACCATATACGTTTGCAACGCCATCTGCAACAGAGATAACCTTACCAGTTTCCTCAACATCAACGCTTAAATCAAAATTTTCAATTCTTTCTTTGATTATTGCGCTAATTTCATCAGCTCTATTCTTTGCGCTCACGCTTTCTCTCCTTTTAAATTGCTTTTAATATATATTCACTTAATTGAGCTCTTAATCTATCAACAGAGAAGCTCACCTCTATTCCTAGGTCTTTTAGCTCTATTTTAATTCCATTGTAGCTATTTTGAGAATTTTCTAGTTTTATATTTGCATTAAAACGTTTTGAAAATTTCTCTTCAAGCATTTTAATATCGCTATCACTTAGGCTAGAATTTCCATATATCTCACCGATATATATGTTTTCTATAATTGACTTTTGAGCTTTTAGCTCAGCAGATATATTTGGTATCAGCCCTAATCTTTTGTTTGAGCCAAGAAGTTTTATGAAATTTTTAAATTTCACACTTGGATTTTCGGCTAAAGATATGATAAAATCAACCTTTGATGACGTTTTTAATGTCGGCAAATTTATAATATTTACAAATTTGTTTGAGTTAAAAGCACTAGAAATTTTATCTAAACTACCTATAAAATTTTCAAGCTCAATTTTATCTGTTCCATTTAGGATTGCTTTGACATATTTTTTGGTTGTTGTTTCATTCATCAGCTAACCTTTTTAAGGATAATATTTACAAGCTCTTTTTGATCTACTTTTAGATTATCGCCTGCAAATACTTCGTTTAAAATTTCATTTACTACGACTTTTGTCATCTTTCTCTCTTCAAATTCTTGCTGTTCTTTGAAGCTCTTTTCGAGATTTGCTATCTCTTGCTCACTATCTTTTTTAACCTTTTCAGATATTAAAACAGCCTCTTTTCTAGCTGTTTCTATAAGACTTGCAGCGTTTAGCTTTGCTTCTTCAACCTTTTTAATTGCCTCATCTTTTTTGTGTTCTGAAGCTTGTAATTTATCTTGTATTGTTTCTAATTTGTTTGCAATGCCATTAATTCTATTTAGATACATCTGTTTTAAAGGCTTTGCGGCAAAATATAAAAGTATGCCAAAAAATAGCAAGAAGTTTAGTGTTCTTTCTATTATGTCATAGTTTGTCCCACTACTACTAGCAAATGCAAATATAGGCAGGATAAGTAAAATAGTAAATTTTCTCATAACACCACCTTAAATTCTTACTAATTTTTCGCTCAAAGCTGTTTTAAGCTCAGGCATTTTTTGACTTAAATTTGCTTTTAGCTCATCTTTTTGCACATTAAGAGTGCTTAAAAATGACTCATAACTAGCCTCAAGAGCACTTCTCTTGGACTCTATCTCCTTTGTAGCAGCATTTTTAGCAGCATTAAAGGCTTCTTGTCGTATCTTTCCTGCTTCGTTTCTAGCATTTTGTAGGATACTTTGCACTTCTGCTTCATAAACGCTAAGATCGCTAACATTCTTGTTGGCACTATCTTCATCGATCTTTATAGACGCATTTCTATCATCTATAAATTTTAGCATCGGTTTATAAAGCAAAGGGTTTAATATCGCTATAAGCCCTAGAAAAACGACAGCTGTTAAGATAACAAGAGATGGGTTTATCTCTAACATCAACTCTCCTTAAATTTTGTTTATAAACATCAAAAAATGAGCCCAATTTTACTATAAATAAGTAAAAAATAAAATAAATTTCAAATGAATTATCTTATTTTATCTATAAAATCGTTAATTTCAGAGATATTTTTGAACTCAATTATTAAATTTTTATTTTTTATTTTAGATGTAAAATTTAGATTTTGTATATTTTTTTGAAGTTTTAAAAGAGCGTCTTTATACTCTTTATCCTCTTGCAAAATTTCTTCTTTTGGTGTTTTTTTCTCTTTGATTTTTCTGACCAAATTTTCCGTATCTCTTACGTTTAGCTTTTGTCCGATGATGGTATCAACCACCATTTTTTCGTCATTTGGTTCAAGTCCCACAACTATTTTTGCGTGACCTTGCGTGAGTTTGTCATCTATTAAAAATTGTTGTGTTTGTTTTGATAACGTTAAAAGTCTAAGCGTGTTTGTAATTTGAGTGCGTGACTTGTGTATTATATTTGATAGTGCTTCCTGGGTTATCTTATACTCGTTTATAAGTTCTTGATATGAGTTTGCTAACTCAATTGGGTTTAAATTTTCACGTTGGATATTCTCAATCAAGGCTATTTCGCGTAAATTTTTAGACTCTAAATCCGCGACTATGGCTTTGATTTTATTCTCTCCAAGTAGCTTTGTAGCCCTGTATCTACGCTCTCCAGCTATTAGCATATAGCCATCTTCTTTTCTTATGACTATAATTGGCTGAATTAATCCGTGGCGTTTGATGCTTTCGCTTAGCTCTTTTAAAGCTTCTTCGTCAAAGTGTTTTCTAGGCTGATAAGGGTTTGGTGAAATTCTTGAAATTTCTATCTCTTCAACGACATCTGAGCTTAGACCAAAGTAGTCAAGAACCTCGTCATCTTCGTAAGCTGATCTAGCATCTGAGAGCATATTTCCAAAATTTATTTTTACCTTTTCCTTTGCCATTATTTTCCTTAATTGAGTATTGAGTATGCTAAATTTTGATAGGCGATAGAGCCTGGAGATTTTATATCATAAAGTATGACAGGTTTGCCAAAGCTAGGGCTTTCTGCGAGTTTGATATTCCTTGGGATAACTACAAATTCCTCATCTCCATCTTTTGTGGTAAAGAGCTTGCTTTTAAAATTCTCTTTTAGGTTATTTATCGCCTCTTTTGATAGGTTATTTTGAGAGCTAAACATCGTTGGTAAAAATCCACGCACACTTAGTTTTGGATTGATAGTTTTTTTGATATATTTAACGGTGTTTAGTATCAACGCCACGCCGTCAAGTGCGTAAAATTCGCACTGGATTGGTATGATGACACTATCACTTGCACTAAGAGCATTTACCGTTATGCCACCAAGTGCTGGAGGGCTATCGATGATGATAAAATCGTAGTCATCTTTTACTTCTTCTAATTTTTTGCGTAAAATTAGCTTTAGCTCTTTGTCTTTATCGTTAAATTCTCTCTCAATGCTTACAAGTCCTATATTTGACGGAGCTAAAAATAGCGTAGGAATTTGCGTTTTTAAAACTATTTGTGAAAGCTTTTTTGAGCCTGTTAGCACGTGATAAATGTTAAATTCGTAGTCGCTTCTTTTATACCCAAGTCCCGTTGTGGCATTTGCTTGAGGGTCGATGTCTATTAGTAGGACTTTTTTCTCAGCTACTGCCAAAGAAGCGGCTAGATTGACTGCGGTGGTGGTTTTGCCTACGCCACCTTTTTGATTGGCTATGGTTATTACTTCGCTCATCTTAAAGAATACACCTTTTTGTCGTTTAATAAAATAGCTCCATCTTCACAGAGTGTAGCGTCCGCTAAATGCACGTTCTGATCGTTGATGTGAGTAATGAAGCTTTTTGATTTGACAAATTCTACACTAAATTTGCTAAAAATCTGCTTCCACGAAAATTTTTTTTCAAGCTCGTTTAAAAAGCCGAAAGCTACGTCATTTGCATTTGTTTTGATATCTAAGATAGCCGAATTTTCAGGTGCATTAAGTATATTTAATCCCACACTACCAATATACGTGTTTGAAATTTTCGTGCTAATGACTCCGCCGATTTTAAGGCTATCTATATAGAGATCGTTTGGCCATTTTACCCAGACTTTTGAGCCTAAATTTTGCAGATAAATTTTCATTATCATAGCAAAATATATTGACACTGACGCGTCGTTTAAATCGCTTGGCAGAGCAGTTTTATCTAGGCAAAATGATAAGAATAGATTACCGCTAAGACCGCTCCAGCTGTTTCCTCTACTACCTATCCCATTTGTTTGATTTTTTGCACAGATTGCACTTGGCGGTTTGATACTGCCCTCTCTTATGCTGTTACACATTAAAATATGCGTAGAATCGCACTCGTCAAGAAATTCTATCACCAACGCCAAGCCTTTTTCCGTTTATATATATAGGTGCGTCTAGCGGTTTTTTGCTCGGTTCTTGTAGTGTAAAAATTTCAACCGACTCATCGCTAGTGCCAACGATAATGCTGTTTTTTGTAATTTGTAAAATTTCGCCGACATTGCCCCTTAGGCTAGATGGCTTTAGGGATAAAATTTTAAGCCCACTGCTTAAAAACATACCTGGCCACGGTGTAAATGCACGAAATTTGTTATAAATTTCCTTGGTTGTTTGGTTAAAGTCAAAAAGCCCCATCTCCTTTTTTATTTTTTTACATATGCTTGATTTGCTCTCATCTTGTGGCTGTTTTTGTATAGTGTGAAAATTCTTAAGCGTGTCGATGATAAGCTCTGCTGCCATATCGCCAAGCTCATCAAACAACTCACCGCTCGTTTTATCGCCACACTCCGTCTTTGAAATTTGTAGTATCATACCAGTATCAAGTCCAGCGTCCATAAGCATTGAGGTTACTCCGGTTTGGGTTTGTCCATCTAAAATAGCACTTTGAATAGGACTTGCGCCACGATATTGCGGCAAGATTGACGCGTGTAGATTTATGCAAGGAGCGATATCTAAAATGCTTTGTGGCAAAATTTGCCCATACGCCGCTACAACGATAAAATCAGGTTTTAGCGAGGATATAAATTCTGTTGTTTGTGGATCTTTTAGGTTTTTTGGCTGGTGTATTTTTATGTCTGGGTGGTTTTGGATTAAAAATGCCTTTACGTCAGGCGGGGTTAAAATTTGCTTTCTGCCGACTGGTTTATCAGGCTGGGTAAATACGGCTGATATGTTGATTTGATTTTTTATTAAATTTCTTAAAATTTTTGTGGCATACTCGGGAGTGCCCATAAATACGACGTCCATATTTTTCCTATTTTTTGAGTTTTTGTAATTCTAACTAAAAGTTGGTTAAAGCTTTTTTATTTAGATAGGCGGTCTTTAAATTTGCTTTGGTTGCCCATGTATACAAAGCTTAATACTTCGGCGACGGCACGAAATAAATTTGCAGGGATTAAGTCATCTACTTCGCAAATTTTATAAAGCTCACGCGCAAGTGGCGGATTTTCTACGATCTCTATGTTATTTTCTGTGGCTATTTTTCTTATCCTTAACGCCACTAAATCAACGCCCTTTGCAAGAACTATCGGCGCCTCCTCTTTTGTCTTATCATAACGCAAAGCAACGGCGTAATGAGTTGGGTTTGTGATGACTACATCAGCTTGTGGGACTTGTTGCATCATACGTTTTCTGCTTGCCTCCATTTGTACACGCCTAATTCTAGCCTTTACCTGTGGATCGCCCTCCATTTGCTTGTATTCATCTTTTATCTCTTGTTTGCTCATTCTTAAATCTTTAAAGTAGTTAAAGCGAACTATCAAAATATCGGCAAGTGCGACAACTAAAAGGACTATTAACATTACTCCAACTAAAATTAGCATCTTCTCTTTTAGCCAACTTAGCTGATCAAACATACTAAAAAATAGAGTGTGTGGAAGCTCTTTTATGAATTTTAAAAAGAAGTAAAAACCTACGCCAAAAACAGCTGAAACTTTTGCTACTATCTTTATGCTCTCTATCACTTTTTTCATAGAAAATAGGTTTTTTAAGCCCTTTATCGGGTCTATTTTTTTAAGGTCTGGCGTTATAGGTTTTGTTGTAAAAATAAATCCAAACTGCATTATGGATGCTAAAATTCCACCGATTGCCACGCAAACGCATACGGGCAGTATCATCAGCAAAACTCTAGCCATTGTGTTTAGGGCTATTAGGTGTATGGTTGGGATTGTTAGCTCTTTGCCTATAAATTTTGAGTAGTATTGATACAGGCTAACGACTTGATCTTGCATAAAACCAAGCATTGCTATTAGTACACCTATGCCTATTATGAGTGTGATAAAACCGCTCATATCTTGGCTTTTTGGGACGTTGCCGTCCTTTTTGGCGTCGCTTATTTTTTTGTCGGTCGCTTCTTCGGTTTTCTCCTGGTCATCGCTAGCCATTATTATCCATTATTTTTGAAATTTTGCGTGATTATAACTAAAATTTTATTTATATTCATCAATTTTATAAATAATATTTTTTATTAGATAAGAATTTTATTTGTATTTAATTTTATTTAAAATATAATTCGCAGAGTAATTTTTAATTTACATAAAGGAGATTTTTATGAAAAAATTTTTATTTTTACCATCTATAGCATTGGCTAATTTATTATTGGCTGATAACTTAATAGAGGAGGCTTTAAATAATGGTTTAGTTGCGCTTCCTAGCGACAGCAGTGCTCTTTCAAAACTAATAGAGAGTGCTTCTTTGGATGCAAAAAATTATCCTACAACAGACCAGCGTGTAGAATTGGGAAAAAGGCTATATTTTGATCCTAGATTATCAAAATCAGGCATAATTAGCTGTAACACCTGTCATAATTTAGGGCTTGGTGGAGCTGATGGAATTCCAGCCTCAACAGGGCACAAATGGACGCCAAATCCGCATCATATTAATGCCCCAACTGTATATAATTCAGTATTTAATTCTGTGCAATTTTGGGATGGCAGGGCAGCTCATCTAGCCGCACAAGCTGCTGGTCCGATGACAGCCGAGCCTGAAATGGCTTCAACCCCTGAGCTTGTCGTAGATAGGCTAAAATCAATCCCAGCTTACGTTGATGAGTTTAAAAAGGCGTTTAATAGTGAGATAAATTTTGAGCTTGTCACAACTGCAATTGGGATTTTTGAAAGAACATTAGTAACACCTTCTAGATTTGATAAATTTTTAGAAGGTGATATAAATGCATTAACAAAAGCTGAAAAAGTAGGACTAAAAACCTTTATAGACAAAGGCTGTGCAACATGTCATAATGGCATAAATTTGGGTGGAGCATTGCAACCTTTTGAAGTGGCGTCAAAGTATCAGTTTGCAGATGTTGGCGACTTTAAAGGGGACGCAAATGGTATGGTAAAAGCCCCAACTTTACGCAACATTGAGCTAACAGCGCCGTATTTTCACAATGGCGCGATTTGGTCGCTAAAAGAGGCGATAAAGACTATGGGTAGCGTCCAGCTTGGTATTGATATAAGCGACAAAGAGGCGGATAGTATCGGAATTTTCTTAAAATCACTAACAGGCGATATGCCAAAAGTTGAGTATCCAATGCTACCAGCATCAACGGATAAAACCTCAAAACCAGAGCTTGATTATTAAAATTTAGGGGCGAAAAACTCGCTCCTAAGTTGCTTTTTATAAATTTTTAGCTAAAATCCGACTTTTTAAGTAACAAAGCTCCATAAATCTTTGAAATTTCAAAGTGCTTTTTACTAACTTACCAAAAGAAGGGATAGCAATGAAGTATGCTATTATAAAACACGGCGGAAAGCAGTATAGAGTGAGCGAAGGTCAGTATCTAAACCTTGATCGCTTTGAAGCTGAGCCAAAATCATCTGTTGAGATTACAGATGTTTTAGTCGTTAATGACGGCGAAGTAAAGGTAGGTGCGCCATTTGTTAAGGGTGCAAAAGTTGTCTTAGAAGTAGTAAATTTAGGTAAAGACAAAAAAGTCGTTATCTATAAAAAACGAAGAAGAAAAGACTCAAAACTAAAACGCGGTTTTAGAAGACAATACACACGCGTAAAAGTCGTAAGCGTAAAAGCTTAGAGCGGCGATCGCGAAGTATCGTAAAGCTAGGCTAGGCGATTTTAAAATTTTAAACGTAGCGGACTTTTCGTCCGTGAGTGCGAAGTTTTAAAATCAACAAAGCATAGCAAAACGATACTAGCAGGTTAAATAATAAAAAAAGGACTGCAAAATGGCACACAAAAAAGGTCAGGGTTCAACCCAAAACAATCGCGACTCTATCGGTCGTCGCTTAGGCGTTAAGAAATTCGGTGGCGAGTTTGTTCGCGCTGGAAATATCATCATTCGTCAGCGTGGCACAGCTACTCACGCTGGTAGCAACGTAGGTCTTGGTAAAGATCACACTATATTTGCTCTTATTGACGGATACGTAAAATTTGAGCGTAAAGATAAAAACAGAAAAAAAGTTTCTGTTTATCCAGCAGCTTAATTCTTGGGGCTTTTGCCCCTTCTCTCTTTTTTTATTCATACAAATTCCAATTCTAACTTTTTAAAATTTTAAAATAAAAACCATGTTTTGTATAAAATTTATCTTGCTTTTATTATTTTTTTGATTTAATTGCATTTTTATATTTTATATATATAAAAAAATATATTTTAAGGAAAATGCAATGAAAAAATTTCTGTTTTTTATCCTGCTTAGCTTGTCGTGTTCTCTTTTTGCGGATAGGCTTATAAAAGATCAAAATGGTAGAGATGTAGTTTTACCAGATGAGGTAAATCGCATAGTTGTGCTTCAGCACCAAAGCTTAAATGTCTTAGTTCAGCTTGACGCACTTTCAAAGGTTGTCGGCGTGTTAGAAAGCTGGGAGAAAAATTTAGGAAAAAACTATGTAAGACTGGCTCCTGCTCTTAAAGATATGCCAACGCCGGGCGATCTAAAAAGCATTAATTACGAGCAAATTTTGGCGTTAAAGCCAGATGTTGTAATTGTAGCAAACTACATACCAAAAGAGTTTATCGATAAACTATCGGAGCTAAAGATCCCAGTTGTCGCAATGAGCTTTTTTAAAGATAATATAAACGCACAAAACTCATTAAATCCGGAATTTAAAAATTTTAGCGACGAGATTAATGCATATACAAATGGGCTTTATGAGGGTATTTTATTGCTAGGAAGTATTGCAAATAAAGAGCAAAATGCACAAAATTTAGTTGATTATGTAAAAGAAAAGCAGAAGCTTTTAAAGACTTATACAGACAAAATCAAAGGTGCTAAAACTAGGCTTTATATGGCAAATCCGGACTTTAACACATATGGAAGTGGCAAATACACAAGTATTATATTTGCAAGAGCGGGTGGAGAGAACGTAGCGGCAAAAGATATAAAGGGCTATAAACAAGTTGGTCCTGAAAATCTTATATCGTGGGATCCAGATGTGATTTTTGTTCAAGAAAGATATCCGCAAGTTATTGATGAGCTAAAACAAAATGAGCTTCTAAAAGGCTTAAAAGCAATCAAGAATGATAAAGTCTATCTTATGCCAGAATACGCCAAAGCTTGGGGTTTTCCAACACCTGAGGCAATGGCTTTGGGTGAGTTTTGGGTGCTTAAAAAACTATATCCAGAACTTGGCAAGGATATTGATTTAGACGCCTTTGTAGATGAGTATTATTTGAAATTTTATAGAGTTAAAAACTAAAATTGTTTAAATTTTTTATTTTATTAGGATTTTGGCTCATATTATGCCTAATTTCGCTAGGGGTTGGCTCTTATCATCTAAGCCCCAGCGAGGTTTTAGATACGTTACTTT
This sequence comes from Campylobacter mucosalis, assembly GCF_013372205.1. Classification (NCBI taxonomy): domain Bacteria; kingdom Pseudomonadati; phylum Campylobacterota; class Epsilonproteobacteria; order Campylobacterales; family Campylobacteraceae; genus Campylobacter; species Campylobacter mucosalis. The sequence goes on along the minus strand of NZ_CP053831.1, from coordinate 1,374,663 downwards.
TTGCAACAAATGAACGTGCAAAAGATGTGATTTTTGGTATTAGGGTGCCTAGAATTTTGCTTTCAAGTATTTGTGGTGCTATGTTGGCAGTTAGCGGTGCGTCATTGCAAGCTGTTTTTAAAAACCCACTTGTAGGCCCAAATATTATAGGCGTTAGCTCAGCAGCTGCTTTTGGCGGAGCAATTGCTATTTTACTTGGTTTTGGTGGTATTGCTCTTATATTTTGTGCCTTTTTTATGGGTATTTTTGCGATAATTCTGCTTGGATATATCGCAAAATTTGTCCGCCAAAGCAGTATTTTTTCACTCATTTTATCAGGCGTTGTGGTAAATGGCTTTTTTGGTGCTTTAATTAGCCTTACTCAGTATCTTGCAGATAACGAACAAACTCTCCCAAACATCATATTTTGGCTTCTTGGAAGTTTTATAAGTGCAAATTATGATAAATTTTTTATCCTATTTTTTATATCTTTAATTTGTGGCGGGACGCTTATGGTGATTAGATGGCGTCTTAATCTGCTAAGCCTTAGCGATGATGACATCATAGGTCTTGGTATAAATCCAAAAACACTTCGTATCATCATACTGCTTTGCACGACACTGCTTATATCAGCACAAGTTGCTATGAGCGGGAATATCGGCTGGATAGGACTTGTCGTGCCACATATGGCTAGGTTTTTGGTTGGGCAAAACTACAATATAAATTTGCCAGTTTGTGCCATTTTGGGTGCAGTTTTTATGTTGCTTATAGATACGATTTCAAGGGCTAGTGTTGGTAGCGAGATACCGCTTGGGATTTTAACTGCACTAATTGGAACGCCCGTGTTTGTATACCTTTTAAGGGTTTGCTATGGCAAAATTTGAGGTAAAAAATGGCTTTTTTAGCTACAAAGATAACCAAATTTTAAAAGATTTTAACTTTTATTGTAAAAACGCAGAGATTACGGCGATTTTAGGATTAAACGGACAGGGCAAAAGCACGATTTTAAAGCTAATGCTTAATATTTTAAAATTTGATATGGCTCAGATTTTATCAGATGCGACCTTTTCGTATCTGCCACAAAATTTCATCACAGCTTATGATTTTACTGTAAAAGATATCGTTTTAATGGGTATTGCAAACAAAATTTCACTACTTAAAGCACCAAGTGTCAAAGATGAAGAACAGGTTTTGCAAATTTTAGACTCACTTGGATTAAAACCATTTGCAAACAGAAATTTTTCAACGCTTTCAGGCGGACAAAAACAGCTTGTTTTGTTTGCAAGGGCTATTTTTTCAAAAAGCGACATTATGCTCCTTGATGAGCCTATGAGTGAGCTTGACTTAAAAAATCAAAACAGAGTTTTAAAGCTACTAAAAGAGCTAAAATCACAAAATTTTGGCATAGTTTTCTCCACTCACGATCCAAATCACGCACTTAAAGTAGCCGATAATACACTTATTTTATTTAGCGATAAAAGTTATATTTTTGGCAAAACTGATGAAATTTTAAGCAGTGATAACCTAACCAAACTATACTCACTTGAATTTTTAAAATTTAGTGATATTTTAGCTCCAAAATTTAGCTTTTAGCAAAATTTGCTATAATCAAGCAAAAATTTAAAGGCAAAATATGTTTATAGATAGTGCGAGTTTTAGGGTTAGTTCAGGGCATGGCGGTGCTGGAGCAGTTAGCTTTCGCCGTGAAAAACACGTGATTTTAGGCGGTCCAGACGGCGGAGATGGTGGGGACGGCGGAGATGTGTATTTTATCGTAGATAACAACTCTCACACACTAGCTGCTTACAAAGGCAAACGCTCTTTGAGTGCAAAAAATGGCGAGGCTGGGCAAGGCTCACGAATGAATGGTAAAAAGGGCGAGAGCTTAGAGCTTATCGTCCCGCCGGGCACAGCCGTGTATGACGCTGATACAAACGAGCTTTTGTGTGACCTAACAGAGCAGGGGCAAAGAGTATTGTTTTTAAAGGGTGGCAAAGGTGGACTTGGCAATATCCACTTTAAAAACTCGGTAAATCAAGCACCAGAATACGCTCAAAAGGGCTTACCAGAAGAGGTTAAAAATGTCCGTTTGGAGCTAAAACTAATCGCTGACGTTGGGCTTGTGGGCTTTCCAAATGTAGGTAAATCCACGCTAATTTCGGTCGTTTCAAACGCAAAGCCACAGATTGCAAACTACGAATTTACCACGCTTACGCCAAAGCTAGGGCAGGTTGCGGTTGATGAGTATAACGGCTTTGTTATGGCGGATATCCCTGGTATTATTGAGGGTGCAAGTGATGGCAGGGGGCTTGGGATTAAATTTTTAAAGCACATTGAGCGGACAAAAATTTTGCTTTATATGATTGATTTGGCAAATTATCGCGATTTAAAAGAGCAGTTTAATACACTACGTGCCGAAGTAAAGAAATTTTCGCCTGAGCTTTTTAGTAGGGATTACGCTGTGGCACTAACTAGAATTGACGCTTGTGATGATGTGTCAAAAATCGCTGATTTTATTGCTCATCTTGGCTTAAAAGGTGATATTAGCTACAAGCAAGATATTTACGAATTTGACGCAAATAAGCCATATTTTGTCATGCCTATCTCATCATTAAGTGGCGAAAATATAAACGAGCTGAAATTTAGTCTGCTTGAGCTTTTAAAGAGAAAATGAGAATTTTAGCTATTATTTTTATGATCTGTTTTAGTGTTTTTGCAGACGAATTTATAGTTAAAATGATTTAGAGATTGGTGAATTTAAAGGCAAAATAAAAAGCATAAAGCATACAAAAAATGCAGATAAGCTTGTGCATTTAGAAATCGCAAAGGGTAAAAACTGTTAAGAAACGTAAAAGACCCAAAAAATAGGCTTATCTATGAGTTTGTGTATTATTTTAACGATGACGGTTCCTTGCTTCAAAAAACGCTTCTTGATTACAGGGCGTCAGAGATGAACCACTTTGTTTTAAGTTTTAAAGTGGATTAAATTCTACTTTTTAACGCATTAATGAAAATTTCGTAGCCGTTTTTAAAGTGGTTAAAATACAAGCTTGGTTCAATCAGCTCTACTTCGTTTATGAGTCCGCCCTGTTTTGTTGGCACAATATCTACTCTTGCATAAAGAGAAATTTTATCTTTTAAAAGTACCTTTAAAGCCATTTTTGCCATGTTTAAAAGCTCTAAATTTGGCGATAAAATTGGTTTTATTGTTACGCCGTAGTTTGAATTTGCCCTAAATTCGCCCTGTTTTATCTCTCTTTTTATGGCGTATTTAAATTTAGAGTTAAAAAATACAAAACAGATCTCGCCATTTTGTGAAATTTCTTTGATAAATGGCTGAATTATCGCTCCATTGTCATAAGCGTCAAGGCTTGAAATTTTATCTATTTTCTCTACACCATTTCCGCTTTGACCAACGAGTGGTTTTATAATAAATTCGCCTTTTAAACTACCTATTTTTTTAGTCATCTCATCTTTTGTTTTTAAAATTTCAGTTGGGATTGTTGGCAGTTTATCTTGAAGTTTAGTTAGATACTCTTTTGTGATATTTTCTTTTATGATTTGTATCTCATTTAGGGTTAAATAGCTTGAAATTTCATCTAAAAAAGTCATAAAGGCGTTAAAATTTTTAGAATAATCCCAAACTCCAAGCGGTAAAATTATGCTATTTTTTGGTGGATTTTGCTCTAAAAATTTCTGCCAAGGTATGATTTTGGCTTTGTAAATTTCACGGCTAAGCCTTAAACAAAGCTCGTTTAAGGCGTCGTTGCCGTTTGGGTATTCGTTACAAGTTAAAATAAAAATTCTACTCATTTATGCCTTTTGCATACTCGCTTAATCTGCCCTCGTTCATCGTAGCACGTTTTTCAAGTTTTGGTAGAGCTTGTTTTATTTTATCTAAATTTGTAGCCTTACCAACTTGAATAATGCCAACCATATTCATCATCTGATGAGGTGGACAAACGTAAATATAAACACCCTCTTTATCAAAAGTAAATGTTGCTTTTTCATCTAATTTGCTCTCAAATTTCTCCGCTCCCTCAGGTACTATCACGCTTTTTGCCCAGTGGCTTTTATGCGTGGGCACAAATGTCACGCTGTCACCCGGCTGTATTTGTAAAAATCCAGGCTCAAAAAGCATAGTTTGATTGTTTTTATCCATATCAAGCATTTGCACCTCATAATCCTTTGCAAAAGCAAAATTTAGTGCCAAAACGGCAAATAAAACTGCAAATTTTTTCATATTTTCTCCTTATTTTATGGCTTGTTTTGCAATAACAACAGGTTGTCCATCACTGCAATAAAAAATATCGGCTTTTACTCTGTAAAGCTCTTTGATTATATCTTTTGTAAGCACCTCTTTTGGTGCGCCTTGTGCTTTAATTTCCGCCTTGTTTAAAAGGATTAACTCATCGCAAAATTGCGAAGCTAGGCTTAAATCGTGAAGTATCATAATGGTTGTTAAATCGCGCTCTTTTGTAAATTTTTTTACATAATCAAGCAATATGCAGGAGTGATGCATATCAAGCGCACTAACTGGCTCATCAAGCAAGATAATCTTTGGCGATTTAATAAGCACAGAAGCAAACATAACCATCTGCCTTTGACCGCCAGATAATTTAGTAACATCTTTGCTTGCTAGATGAAGTATGCCAAGCTCATCCATAATTGACACTGCTTTTGATAGTTGCTCATCGCTTACATAAAGTCCAAGATTATCAAGAAGCCCTAAAAGAACGACTTCAAGAGCGGTTAAACTAGCATCAACCAAGCTATCTTGTGGCATATAGGCTATCTGTTTTTTCCAACTAAAATGGTTTTTAAAACTTAATGTTTTGTCTTTAAATTTTATCTCGCCACTAAAATCAAGATCACCAAAAATAGCCGTTAAAAGCGATGTTTTACCGGCTCCATTTGGACCTAAAATTCCGTATGTTTTACCACTTTTAAAATTTGTATTAACTTTATTTGCTACGCATAAATCGCCTCTGTAAATTTCTAAATTTTTAAGCTCTAACATATATTTTTCCTTGAAAGTATGATCCAAAAGAAAAATGGCACACCAACAAACGCGGTAATAATTCCAACAGGAAATAATGCACCAGGCACGATCGCCTTTGATAAAACTGATGAGATAGATAAAAACGCAGCACCAGTTAGCATAGCACTAGGCATAAAAAAGCGCTGGTCTTCACCAACTAATGTCCTTGCGATATGGGGAGCTACAAGTCCGATAAATCCGATAACTCCAACAAAACTAATGGCAGTAGCGGTCATTACAGATACGATTAAAAGCACCTTTACTCTTAGTCTTGTTAAATTTACACCCATACTTTTTGCCTTATCCTCGCCAAGTCTGAGAGCCGTTAAGGCCCAAGTATCACGAAATAAAAGTGTAATTGCAACTATCGTAACAACGCTAACTACTGCTAAATTTATCCAGTTTGCCTTTTGTAAGCTACCAAAAAGCCAAAATAAAATGAGCTGTGAAATTTCAGGCGATGATAAAAATTGGACTAGTGAGAGCATTGATTGGAACAAAAACAAAAGTGCGATGCCTACTAAAACAAGCATTGATGAGTTGAAATTTTTAAATGCCGCAAAGCTAAAAAGTACACCAGCACTAAACATTGTCATTAAAAAAGCACCAATAGGCACGGCAAAAAGTAGTGGTATATTTAAGCTACCAAATGCGATGACAAGACTAGCACCAAAACCAGCAGCTGCTGCAAGTCCTAGCGTGTAAGGACTTGCCATAGGGTTATTTAGTAGTGTTTGGATTTGAGCACCACCAACACCAAGCGTAGCCCCAACAACAAGTGCCATCAAGGCAATCGGAAGCCTTAAATCCCAAACGATAATAAAAGCAGTGCTATCTACTTTGTCACTTTTTAAAATAGGCTCTAAAAGTGCTGCTAAAACCTCACTAGGAGATAGCATTGACGGCCCAGTGGCAATGTCAAAAACAAGCGAAACAAAGGCAATGGTTAAAAACGTGATAATGATTAAAAATCTTTTGTATTCACGTTTTCTGTGCTGTGCTATCGTGTTTTTAGCGTCCATTACTTACTTGCTCTAATCATAAATGTGCCGTTTGGAATGATAGGCAGGTATTTTTTATGAAATTCAATGTAAGTTTTAAGCGGATCAAGGTCGCTAAAAAGCTCAGGATATAGTGCTTTTGCGATAAATTCAATCATTGAAGCGTCTGTTAAATTTCTACTTGCACCCATATAAGCACCATAAAGGCGGTTATCTTTTATGGCTGGTAAATTTTGCCAACCTTGTCTTAGTTTGTATGGGTTTAGGCGTTTTAGAGCCTCGTTCTCATTTATATTGATACCCATTACCATAGCTTCAGCATTCTTTTTAAGCTCGGTTTCTCTACCTGTAATAATAATCACATCAGGGCGTGAAACGATGACTTGTTCTGGATTTATCGGTGCCCATTGTTTTACAAAAGGCGCTGCTATGTTATCGCCACCAGCTAGGTCAATTAGCGAACCCCACATATCTTTTCCGTATGTAAAGCCACTCTCTTTTGGTCCTTTGTTGCCAAACTCAATGTAAATTTTTGGCTTAGGCAAATTTGCTTTTGCTATCCTATCAGCTACATTTTGTGCTATGCCTTTATACCATTTTACAAGCTCATTAGCTCTTTTTGTTTCTCCAGTAATCTCACCTAAAATTTCTGTGCTTTTTGCGTGAAGTTCTACTTTTTCTCTATTATAATCAAGAACAATTATTGGAATTCCGGCCTTTTGGATTGGCTCTAAATCAAATTCTAAAACAGAATACTGCCAAGCAGCAAGAATTAGTAAATCAGGTTTTAATGAAAGCACCTTTTCAACCGAAAATGTTCCAACTTCAACTTCACCAAAGTCAGCTAAATCGTTTAGTTTTGGCACTGCTTTGCTATAAACATCCCAGCTTGTAGGTGTCCAGTCAGTCCAAACAGCCTTTGAAAAACCAACAACATTATCAAGTGCCTTAACGCCACCAACAGCTAAAAAATCGGTATAATAAAAGCCAAGTGCTATGCGTTTAGCAGGTAAATCAACCTTAACTTCACGCCCTAAAACGTCGGTGATCGTTTTGATCTCTGCGTTTGCAAAGCCAAAAATGGCAAACAAAATTGCAATAACCTTAAAAATTTTCATCATTTTCCCTTTAAAAGTAAGATTTGGAAATTGAATTATATTATCAAAAAAATTAAATCCTAATAAAAAATGATATAAATTATTAAAATTAAATCTAAATGGTCAAAAATTAGTTGTCGGTGCAAGTGGTGTTGTGAGTTGTGAAATGGCTAGCGAGTTTTTTAAACTATAAAGAGTGCGATGAAGTAGTGATTTTGGTGCGAAAAGTAAGTGGGGCAAAGAATCAAAAATTAAGAGAGAAAGTTATAAATTTTGATGAAATTTTATCGCTTGAAAATGAGCGTTTTGACGCCGTTTTTTGCGCGTTAGGCACGACGATAAAACAGGCGAGAAGCGTGGAGAATTTTAAAAAAGCTGATGTGATTTATCCTATAAACTTGGCTAAATGGGCAAAACGCTCGGGCTGTGAAATTTCACGCTTATTTCAGCACCAAAAGCAAATATAAACTCAAAATTTTTATACCTAAAATCAAAGGGCGAAGCCGAGCAGGACGTAAAAGAGCAGGGTTTTAAAAGCCTAAGCATAATCCACCCACCGCTAATAAACGGAGAGTGAAAGAATAAAAGATACGGCGAAAAATTTATGATTTTACTCTTTGAAATTTTACCAAAAGGCTGGTTTAAAAATATCGCCCCAATGAGCGGTAAAGATATCGCAAAAGCGACTATAAAAGTAGCAAAAATAGCAGAAAATGGCGTAAATTTTTACCGTCCACAAGTAATATTGAGCAGAGTGTGCTAATTTATAATTTTAAGTTAGAGAGAAAATTGCTTGTTGTAGTTTTAAATTTCAAGAGTTGTTTGATATTGCCAGTGTTTTAGAGACTTTAAAGATGTACCAACGCTATCATTGGTGCTTTGGTGGCTCTTGTGATTTTACAGTGTCTGTATTGCTACATCAATGAGAATTTTGGTTTGGTGCTAGCTTAGCCGATAAAAATCTCTATTTTTGCAAAAATAATGGCAAAAATTACTTTAAATCGCCAAGATTTTTAGCGATATTTAGCGACGTCTTTAATGGCACGTTTAGCTTGTAAATATCTTGCATAATCTGCCTTGCTCGCTCACCAAATTCGTTAGCATACTCATCTTTAACCTCAAAAACAAGTTCATCGTGAATTTGCAGTAGCATCTTTGCTCTTTGGTCTGTAATGCTTGAAATTTTCACCATAGCTAGTTTTATGATATCAGCTGCTGAGCCTTGAAATTTCGTATTTACGGCTTCTCGCTCTTGCATTGCAATCTGCATTGGTGTGGCTTTTGTAAAGTCAAAAAATCTTTTTCTGCCAAGTAGGGTCGTTATAAATCCGTCGTTTTTGGCTGAAATTTTAAGCCCATCTAAAAAGCCCTTTATACTAGGAAACGCCTCAAAATAACGTTGTATATACTCTTTGGCGTCGGCTTTGCTGATATTTACGGTGTTGCTTAGCTTGTTTGCACCCATACCATAGATGAGTCCGAAATTTATGCTTTTTGCCACGGCTCTTTTATGCTCGTCGCTTTGTCCAAATATACTAATAGCTGTTCTAGCGTGAATGTCCTCGTCGTCGTTAAAAGCTTTAAGTAACGCACTATCCTCGCTAAAGTGAGCTAATAATCTAAGCTCGATTTGCGAGTAGTCAAGTGATATAAGACTATAGCCATCACGCGATATAAACGCTGAACGGACATCTTTTGCCAGTCTTCCGCGGGCTGGTATGTTTTGTAAATTTGGATTTTTAGAGGCTAGGCGACCGGTGTTTGTGCCAGTTTGTAAAAATGTTGTGTATATTCTTGAGTTTTCATCTTGCTTTGCTAGAGTAAGAAGTGGCTCACAATATGTGCTTGTTAATTTGTAAATTTCCCTATAATCTAAAATTTTGCTTACCACGGGGTGTTCATCTATTAGCTCTGTAAGTACGGCTTCATCGGTGCTGTATCCAGTTTTTGTCTTTTTCTTTACTGGGAGTTTTAGGTGCTCAAACAGTACTTCGCCAAGCTGTTTTACGGAATTGATGTTAAAGCTCTCGCCACTTAGCTCATAAATTTCGTTACTTAGCCTTTTAACTCGGGTGTTTAAATCATCTAAAAGTGTTTGCATTTTTTGCGTATCTAGCTTTATGCCGTTGTTTTCCATTTCAAATAGCACTTTAATAAAGCTAAATTCTAATAAATTAGCAATCTCTAAAAGCTTAGGCTCTAGTGTTTGTAAAAATGTGTGATAAAATTTAAGCGTTATCCAGGCGTCTTCAGCTGCGTATTTTGTCGCATTTTCTAGTATGACGTTTGCAAAGGTTTCGCCTTTTTTTACAACGTCTTCAAATTTTATCGTATCATACTCATAAAGCCTTTTTGCCAAAGCGTCCATTCCAACCGATAAACTCGGCTCACTAAGCCACGCCAAAATCATCGTGTCTTTGAATTTTTTTGGTGGCAGGATGTTTAAATTTTTATAAACCACTTCAAAATCGTATTTTAAATTTTGCCCTATGACACAGCCTTTAAAAATTTGCTCTATTGCCCATTTTGCAAACTCTTTTGAAATTTGCTTTGGTACACCAAGGTAGTTGTGGGCTATTGGCACATAGTATGAACGCTCATCGTTAAAGCAGAATGAAAAACCAACAATCTGGGCATTTTTTGCGTCAACGCTGGTCGTTTCTGTATCAAAGCTTATAATGGTATCTTCTGTGATGTCTAAAAGTAGGCTCTCAAGCTCATTTTCGTTGCTAACCAAAACCGCGTCAAAGCCTAAATTTATGCTCTTTTGCTCATCATCTTGTTGCAGTTTTTTTAAAATTCTACTAAGATCGTATTCGCGTAAAATTTCTACTATATTTAGCAGTGGATTTTTATCAAAAAAGAGCGATTTTTCTAGTAGATTATCGACCTTTACATCATCAAAAAGCGTCGCAAGGCGTTTGCTTAAAATGGCACTCTCTTTGCCCTCAATAAGCATATTTCTGACACGCTCGTTTGCGATTAGGGATAAATTTTCATAAATTCCCTCAATGCTTTTAAACTCATCAAGCAGTTTTTTTGCTCCTTTTGAGCCAATGCCTTTTACGCCTGGAATGTTATCTGAAGTATCGCCAGTAAGGGCTAAAAAATCGCGTATATGCTCAGGTGCTACGCCGTATTTTTCTATGCAACTAGCCCTTGTATGCTCTATCTTACTTTGTGGGCTGTATATGCTTACTTTTTCATCGTCGATTAATTGATATAGGTCTTTATCGTGGGTTACTATGCGAACGAAAATTCCGCTCTCTTTGCACTCTCTTACAACACTAGCTATGATGTCATCGGCTTCATAGCCCTCTTTTGATATAGCACACAGCCCCATTTTTTTAATCATATCTATGCAAATTGGCAGTTGTGCTTTTAAATCCGCTGGAGGTTCGTTGCGATTTGCTTTATAGTCTTTCGCGATCTCGTGTCTTAGAGTTTTTCCTTTACTATCTAGTGCAAACACCAAATAGTCGCTTTGATACTCATCCTTAAGCCCTAGTATAAAATTTGCAAAGCCACTTACCATACCGCTTGGCTTGCCATCTTTGTTTTTAAGCCCTGGCATAGCGTAATAAAGCCTAAAAAAGAAGCCAAACGTGTCTATAATGGTAAGTGTTTTCATCGTCTAATTAAAAGCGTCTGCCGATAGTAAATTCAAACTTATTTGTATCGTCATTTTCTTTAGCGTCTATTGCTTTAGCAAATATCAGCTGAAGTGGTCCAATAGGTGTAATCCACTCAATTCCAGCCCCATAGCTTGAGCGTTTTATCTCATTTAAATTGCTAACACCTATCATGCCATAGTCGTAAAACAAAACGCCACGCATTTTTACGCGGTCAATTATAGGAAAGCTTAGCTCAACGGAGTTATTAAACGACATCTCTCCGCCTATCTCATACCATTCGCCATCACTACCTCTTACCTTTGGCGAAACACTTCTACTTTCAAAACCACGTAGGCTTCTTACACCACCAAGGTATAGTTTTTCGTTGATTGGTATGTAGCCATTATCCCAAATTTTGCCAAAATTTGCCTTATATCTAAAGATAAAGTCATAATCTATATACTCTTTAAAGCCAAGATAGTAGTTAAAGTCTGTCCTGTTTTTTACAAATTTCTCATCTCCGCCAAGCCCTGCAAACTCAAAAGATGTACTGGCTATGATACCACGACGAGGTAGGTAAAAATCATCTGTGCTATTATAAGATAGAGCCGGTATAACCGAGCTTTTTATATTTTTACCCTCTTTGTAGCCAATTTCACGAACTAATATTCGATTCAGTCCACTAATATCACTTTGTTCTATAACATAGCTAATAGATGCGTTTAAATTTCTAGTTATCTTTCTGCCAAGCGTTGTGCTAAAGCCATAAGATTTTTCTTTATAGTTATCCCAATTATAGTTATTTGCGTATATAGAGCCACCAAGACTATATTTACTATCAAAAATTCTAGGATTTGTAAGGCTTATCTGTCCAGATAACTCATTGTCGCTTTTATCTACGCTTATTGTGCCTTTTAGTCCTGAGCCAAAGATGTTTGTATCAGATAAGCTCGCATTTAAAAGCAGTCCGTCAGAGCTTCCATACCCGATACCGCCGCTAATTGAGCCAGTAGAGGCCTCTTTTACGTCAATTACTAGATCGACAGTGTTTTTATCCACTCTCTCCTCTTTTATATCAACTTCGTCAAAATAGCTCGTTCTTTTTAGCGCGTCAATAGAGTCTTGAAGGTCTGTTCTGTTGTATAAATTTCCCTCCGTTATATACATCTCACGGCGTATAACGCGGTCAACCGTGCGTTCGTTTCCTGAAATTTTAACATCTCTAATGTAAACTTGCTCGCCTGGATCGATCTCATACTCTATGTTTACGGTGTGGTTATCGTCAAATTTATCTGTTTTTGGATAGACTTTAACAAAAGCATATCCCTTATTGGCTACCAAATCATCAAGTTTTTTCATATCTCGTCTTAAATGCTCGGAGTTCATGGTATCTCCAGCTTCTAGTTTAAAATCATCCAAAATTTCATCTTTATTAAGATCTAAAAATTCTGGAGCATTTATGCTAACGCTAGATACGCTATATGGTTCTCCCTCTTTGATGTAGTAGGTTAGCTCGGCTTTGTAGTTATTAAAAGAGGCGTTTAGGTAAGGTGCAGATACCGTTGCGTCTAGATAGCCCTTTTGAAAGTACTTATCTTGTATCCTAAATGGGTCACTCTCAAGCTCGTAAAGTTTGACTTTTCCATCATTTCTACCCCACATCCAGCCCATAAATTCACGGCTTTTGTTTGCTACGATAGGCTCTACGTCGCTATAGCCAAATTTTGTAGCACCGATTAAATTTACCCTGTCTATTATCATATTTTCGCCGCGATTTATGTTAAGCGTTACAAAAAGTGCACTATCGTTTTCAGCAACCGGAGTTTTCTCAACATCTATAACCGTATCGTAATAGCCCTTTGATTCGTAATACTGGCGTATTCTATCTTTTGTCTTTTCAATGCTTAGCTCATCATACATATTGCCCGGTTTTATGTGGATTAGCGACTCTATGGCTGTTTTGTCGTTCGTGACTACGCCCTTTAGATCAAGCCTGGCAATGCTTGGCTTCTCTTTTAAATTTATAGTTACATTTCCAGCCTCGTCGCTGCTAATATAAACATCATCAAAGTAACCCTGCTTGTATAAATTTAAAATGGCTCTATCGCTATTTTCGCCAGTTAGTGTGCTACCTATTTGAAGTCCGCTAATCTCTCTAGCAACATCAGGAGAGAGGTGGATAAGACCCTTGAAATTTATGCTTTGTATCTGCTGTGCGTTTGCTAAACAAAGACTTGTAAAAAGTAAAAAAAGAGATTTTTTCATAGTTTAACCTAAAATTTGATAATAAATGTCGTATAATACCATATTTATTTTTAAATTTTATAAAACTAAAAGGTTTTTTAATGAAAGTAGGTATTATAGGTCTTGGACTTATAGGTGGCTCACTCGGTCTTGCTTTAAAAGATGAAAAGCTTATATCTTGTGTGAGTGGATTTGATATGAGTAAAGAGCACGAAAAACAGGCTTTAGAACTTGGTTTGGTGCACGAAATTTTAACGTTTGATGAGCTTAAGAAAAAGTGCGATATCATATTTTTAGCTATTCCGGTTGAGGCTATAATTAAAATTTCAAAAGAGCTCTCAGATATCGATGAAAACACCACTATAATAGATCTAGGCTCGACAAAACAAAAGATTATAGACTCAGTCCCACTAAGTATACGTAAAAATTTTATACCAGCTCACCCTATGGCTGGAACAGAATTTTCAGGACCTAGCGCCGCACAAAAGGGGCTTTATAAAGACGCGGTCGTTGTGGTTTGCGACTTTGAAGAGAGTAGCGAAAAACACGTAAAAAGAGCGGTTGAGCTGTTTTCTCATCTTGGTATGAAGATAGTTTTTATGAGTGCTGCTGAGCACGATCATCACGTTGGGATCATATCTCATCTGCCACATGCGATTGCCTTTTCTTTGGCAAATGGAGTTTTAAAACAAGAAGATACTCGCCACATTATGGCACTTGGAGGTCCTACTTTTAGGGGTATGATACGTGTCGCAAAAAGCTCTCCTACTATGTGGGGTGATATTTTTAAGCAAAATAAAGAGAATATTTTATGTGCTATTGATATGTTTAAAAATGAGCTTAGCCAGTGCGAAGAGCTTGTAAGACAAGAGCGTTGGGACGATATAAATAAATGGATGAGTGAAGCTAGAAAGATAAGAGAAATTTTATAATTTAACAAAATTTTATCGATTTTTTGTTAGAATTTGGAAAAAATTAATTAGGATATTGGTTTGAGAAAAAATAGTGCATCTATGAAATTTTTAGGGTTTTTGGTTATTTTAGCGATTATTTGTGCGGGTGCTTTTGCTGTGCTAAACTCACAGGCTTTTGAAAAAAACAGCCCAAAAGTGGAGATAAATGACACTATTTATTGGAATTTAAAAACTCCTATGAGCATTAAATTTACAGATGATGTTGGCATTAAATTTGTAAGAATCAGTATGAGCGATGGGCAAAATGAGATAAATATGCTAAATCAAGTTTTGCAAACTCCAATGAGTGCGTTTGATGTAAATTTAACTTTCCCAAAAACCGGCTTTTTTAGCAACAAAAAAGATAGCTATGATATGAATATAGAAGCGGTAGATACTAGCAAGTGGAATTTTTTTGGCGGAAACAAGACACAAAAAAAGGTTAAGGTTATACTTGACACCACAAGACCTGAGCTATATATCCTATCGCAGTCATACTCAATCTCTAGAGGCGGGGCTGCTGTCGTGATTTTTAAGGCAAATGATAGTAGCTTAAGCGATGTTTTTGTGCAGACAAATTATGGCAAACGCTTTGAAGTTACCCCATTTTATAAGGACGGCTATTACACTTCTTTGGTCGTTTGGCCGGTTAAAGAGAGTAACTTTGTTGCAGATGTCGTAGCAAGAGATAGTGCAGGTAACGAGAGTAAGGCACACGTTAGATACTTTTTAGAAAATGTAAAATATAGGTCATCAACGATAGCTTTAAAAGATAATTTTTTAGACGGCAAGATAGAAACATTGGCTAACAAATATGCTAAGGATATGGAGCTTGACAGACTTGCTAAGATGAAATTTGTGAATGAAACATTGCGCGATTTAAATGATAATAAAATAATTGAAATGACAACCAAAACAACAAAAGAGATGATGAGTGATTTTAATATAAACACCTTTTATCCGCTTAGAAATGGAAAAAAGGTTGCTGACTTTGCTGACCATCGTTTTTATACCTATAATGGACAGCAAGTTAGCGAATCTTGGCATATGGGAATAGATTTTGCTAGTGTGGCACAAGCGCCGATATTAAGCAGTAACCCAGGCAGGGTGGTATTTGCAGAGGATAATGGAATTTATGGCTTAAATGTGCTAATAGATCACGGATTTGGGTTGTATTCACTATATGGACACTGCACAAATTTAAATGTGGATTTGGGTAGTGAAGTAAGGGCTGGAACGCAGATAGGAACGACTGGAACTACGGGCTTAGCACTTGGAGATCATCTGCATTTTGGGATATTGATACAAGGCGAAGAGGTACGTCCTCAGCAGTGGATGGATAAAAAATGGATAAAAGATAACATAACAAGCGTTATGAGTGCCGCAAAGGCGATGATAGATAAGAATTAAAATTTAAGGAAAAAAGTGAAACAGACAACCATAGCAAAGAGCGTTCAAACTGTCGGCATAGGGTTACATAAGGGTGAGCCGATTAGCCTTAGACTAGAGCCACTTGAAGCTAATATGGGCATAGTTTTTACAAGAACCGATCTTGGCATTAGTTTTAGAGCAGAACCAGCAAATGTTGTAAATACGCAAATGGCGACCGTTGTTGGCAACCAAAATGGCTTTGTTAGTACGATAGAGCATTTATTAAGTGCTATAAATGGATATGGCATAGATAATATAAGAATTTTGCTTGACGCAAATGAAATTCCCGTAATGGACGGCTCGGCGATTAGCTTTTGTATGTTGCTTGATGAGGCTGGGGTTAGACAACTTGATGAGAGTAAAAAAGTGCTTGTTATTAAGCGTGAAGTTGAGGTTAGGCAGGGTGATAAATTTGTAAGAGCAACTCCGTCTAATAACCCAAAATTTGACTACACGATTAAATTTGACCATCCGGTTATAGGCGAACAAAGATATGTTTTTGAGTTTAGTAAGCGAAATTTTATAGAGCAGATAGCAAGAGCTAGGACATTTGGTTTTTTAAAAGATTTGCAAAAGCTACAATCTCAAAATTTAGCACTTGGCGCGTCCCTTGATAATGCAGTAGCTATCGATGATACTCGCATATTAAATCCGGAGGGGCTTAGGTTTGATAATGAGTTTGTTAGACACAAAATTTTAGACGCCATAGGGGATCTTGCTTTGTTAAAAATGCCTTTAATGGGCGATTATACGGCATTTGCTGGTAGTCACGATTTAAATCATAAGCTCACGCTTGCAATTATGGCTGATGAGAAAAACTACGAGATAGTAAGGGTCGATGAGAAATTTTCAAAAGAGTATCAAAAGGCGTTTGCATAAAAAATATTGAAATTTTAATCATCTCGCTATCTTCGCCAATGCTTGTTGGACTTTATAGTAATGGCACTAAATTTGATGAGATTATTAGCAGTGAGCATACTAGTGAAGCCCTTATAGAGGTGCTAGACGAGCTTAGTCAACGATATAGCATCACTAAAATTATATACGCAAATACTCCAGGGAGCTTTATGGGGCTTAAGGTTGCCTATGTCATACTTAAGACGTTTTGCTTGGTTAAAGAGTGTGAATTTTACGCTGTTAGTGGTTTTGAGTTAAATGGCGGTGGAGCTATTAGAGCAAACAGATCGCTAAGTTTTGTCGCCAAAAATAACCATATCGTTTTGGAGCAAAAAGAGCCTAGCGGGTTTGTCCTGCCACAAAATTTAGAGATTTTAAATTTAAAAAAAGATACACTTCCTGAGTATATCATACAAGCGGTTTAGGAGAAATTTTGAATATAATAGTCCCAGCTACCAGTGCAAATTTAGGACCTGGTTTTGACGCTCTTGGTCTTAGTATATCGCTTTTTAATAGAGTTAGTATTGAGTATTCAAAATTTAGCTCCATATCGATTAACGGCGAGGGTAGTCAAAACGCATTTTTGAAAAAAAATAACCTTTTTGTGGGCATATTTAATGAAATTTTTACAGAGCTTACTGGCAAAAAAGAGACATTCCGCATTGTTTTTGATAACCAAATTCCATTTTCCAGAGGGCTTGGTAGCTCATCAGCAGTTATCATCTCTGCGATAGCTAGTGCATATCATATGGCTGGATTTAAGGCTCAAAAGAACGTTATTTTAAATAAAGCCCTAATATATGAAAACCACCCTGATAATATCTCTCCTGCTGTATTTGGCGGATTTGTTAGTGCGGTTGTGCAAAATGGATCGGTTTTTTTTAATAAATTTATACTTCCTGATGATATAAAGGCGGTAGCTGTCATACCTGATGTACCGATGAGCACAAATAGCTCAAGAAGCGTTTTGCCAAAGAGCTACACCATAAAAGAGTGTGTAAATAACCTGTCGCATTCATCATTTTTAACAGCTTGTTTTGCTAGTAAAAACTACGATATGTTAAAGACAGCTGCCGTTGATATGATGCACGAGCAAAGGCGTATGCAGACACTTCCTGAGCTTTTTGAAGTAAGAAAATTTGCGTATGAAAATGGTGCTTTAATGAGCACACTTTCTGGTTCAGGCTCTACATTTTTAAATATAGCATACAAAGATGAAGCGGCTAATTTAGCCAAAAAATTAGCTACCAAATTTGATAAATTTAGAGTTGAAATTTTTGATTTTGACAACGACGGATTTGTCATAATGCAAAGCTAAAAAAAAGCAAAAAAAAGATATAATGAGAAAATCAAATCCGATAAGAACTTGTGTCGTTTGTAGAGCAAAATTGCCCCAGCAACAGCTAAGCAGATACCGATTAAAAGGCGATGATATAGAGTGTGGCAAGGGATTTGGGCGTAGTTTTTATATGTGCGACGAGTGCTTAAAAAAAGATGAAAAAATACTAAAAAAAATACTTAATAAATATACAAAAGGTGTCAGCAGTTTGCTGTCAAATTTAAAGGAGATACTCTTAAATGGCAAATATTAGAATTTCAGAAATCGCAAATGAGATAGGCTATCCAGCCAAAGAGGTGCTAGAAAAGGCACAAGAGCTCGGGCTAAAGGTAAAAACACACTCAAATGCGGTTACACCAGAGGACGCTGAAGCTATATACGAATACATTACAACAGGCGTCATACCAGATAAATTTCAAAAGAAAAAAAGCGAGAGTAAACCCAAAAAAGAGAGTGCAAAAGCCACTAAAGACAAAGATACGACAACCTCTAGCAAAAAAGAAAGCACGAAAAAAGAGAGTAAAAAAGAGAGCAAAACAAAAGAGCCAGTTAAATCCGCCCAGCCTAAAAACGAGGAGCTAAAGGTAGTTAAAGAGGAGCCTAAACAAGAGGTTGCACCAGAGCCACAAAAGCCAAAGGAGAGTCTAGCTGACATTAGTTTGCAAAAGCGTAGAGGTCTTGTAATAGTAAAGAAAAAGAGCGAGGATACGCCTCCTGTAAAAAGCACACAAGCTAGCCAAAGTGAGCCGATAATACCTAAAAATTTAGAAAATATGTTTTCAAATGTTAGTGATTTGGGTGCTAAGAAAAAGAAAAAAGATCTGAAAAAACAGCCAGTTAGCTCCAAAAAAGATAGCAGTCAGAAGATGGATTTTCTAGGTGGGAGCGATTTTGCTGACATTGTTTTAGAGGATGAAAATGAAGTTGTTTTACCAGATTTTAGCTTTAAAACACCAAGTTATCAGCAAGAAAAACAAAATCAAAACACAAAGATACAAAACCAAGCAAGAAACGTTTCAAATAACAACATAAATATCTTTGCTGAAGGTGGTTTGCATCGCCGTGCTCGTAAAAAGCATAAAAAACCAGAAAATAAGCAAAATAGCGAAGCGGTAACTTCAGTAGATATTCCAAAAGAGATACGTGTATATGAATTTGCGGAGAAACTAAATAAACAGCCAAGCGAGATTATCGGAAAGCTTTTTATGCTTGGTATGATGACGACAAAAAACGACTTTTTAGATGAAGATGCGATTGAAATTTTAGCCGATGAGTTTAATGTTGAAGTAAATATCATCGATACTCAAGAGGAATTTGACTATGTAAAAGCTTATGAAGATGAGCAAGATGAGCGTAATCTAACTCCTAGAGTGCCAGTTATCACGATTATGGGTCACGTCGATCACGGAAAAACATCTTTACTAGATTACATTAGAAAATCACGCGTAGCAAGTGGCGAGGCTGGTGGTATCACGCAGCACGTTGGTGCATATATGGTAAATAAAAATGGCAAAAACATCACATTTATCGATACGCCAGGACACGAAGCCTTTACCGCTATGAGAGCACGTGGTGCTGGTGTTACTGATATTGTTATAATCGTCGTTGCAGCAGATGACGGCGTTAAACCGCAAACAAAAGAGGCTGTTGCTCACGCAAAAGCCGCTGGTGTACCTATAATAGTAGCAATAAATAAAATGGATAAAGAAAATGCAAACCCAGATTTAGTAAAAACTGGACTTGCTGAGCTAGATATAATGCCAACAGAGTGGGGTGGGGCTAACGAATTTGTGCCAATAAGTGCCAAAACTGGTATGGGTATAGATGATTTACTGGAGATAGTTCTTTTACAGGCTGAAATTTTAGAGCTAAAGGCTAATGCAAAAACCAACGCAAAAGCTAGTGTGATTGAAAGCTCTGTGCAAAAAGGTAGAGGTCCAGTCGCTACTGTTATAGTAGAAAACGGCACCTTAAAAGTTGGCGATACTATTGTTGCGGGTGTTGCATATGGACGCCTAAGAACCTTGCTTGATGATCAAGGTAGACCTTTAAAAGAGATAAGACCAGGAGAGTGTGGCGTGATTGTCGGACTTAGCGAAGTTCCTGAAGCTGGAGAGACGCTAATAAGCGTAAAAAGCGACAAAGAAGCCAGAGAATATGCATCAAAAAAAGCTGAATATCTACGTCAAAAAGAGCTTAGTAAAAGTACAAAAGTTAGTATCGATGAGCTTAGTGCTAAGATTGCTGAAGGCGAGTTAAAAACTCTACCTGTTATCGTAAAAGCCGATGTGCAAGGCTCTCTTGAGGCTTTAAAGGTGAGCCTTGATAAACTTGCAAATGATGAGATTAAGGTAAATATTATCCATTCTGGCGTTGGCGGAATTACGCAAAATGACATAGCTCTTGCCACGGCTAGTTCAAATTGTGTTATTTTGGGCTTTAACATACGTCCAACAGGCGAAATAAAAGAAAAAGCAAAAGAGAGTGGCGTCCAGATAAAGACATACAACGTTATTTATAATCTAATCGATGATGTAAAGGCACTACTAAGCGGTATGATGTCGCCTATTATAAGAGAGGAGCAACTTGGTCAAGCTGTTGTTCGTCAAGTTATTAATGTGCCAAAAATAGGTGCGATAGCTGGTTGTTTGGTTACTGAGGGTGTGATTAGTAGGGGTGCCAAAATACGTCTTATCCGTGATGGCGTCGTTGTTCACGAGGGCACGATAAGCTCACTTAAACGCTTTAAAGATGACGCAAAAGAGGTTGCTAAAGGCTATGAGTGTGGTGTGGGCATTGAAGGGTATAACAATATCCGTGAAAATGACTACATTGAAAGCTTTAAAGAGATAGAAGAACAGGCAAAAATATGAACGCAAACGAGATAAAACGCCTACGCACGGAGAGTATACTAAAACAGCTTATACCAGAAGCACTCTCTAGCCTTGATGACGCTATGTTAAAGGGGCTTTGTGTTACTGATGTTGAGTGTAAAAAAGGCAGATATGACGCCTTTGTTTATCTTGATAAAATGGCGTTTGATGAGCGTGAGCAAGAGTATGTGTTAAATCATTTAAAACGTATTTCAAGGCATTTGCAAAATTTTTGTATGAGTGCAGAGGGTTGGTATAGGTGTCCAAATTTTCATTTTCAGTTTGATGATAGGCTGGAGTATCAAAACCATATAGATAAACTTTTTGATAAAATTTCAAAGGATTTAAATAAAGATGGATAATTTAGCACAACTTATAAAAGAGTGTGGCGTAGAGCTTTATGATGATGAGATTGTAAGTGAAAATGGTAGAAAAATTTATAGAATTTATATCACTAAAAGCGGTGGCGTAAATTTAGATGACTGCGAAAAAGTAAGCAAGTTGTTATCTCCGATATTTGACGTGACTCCTCCTGTTGATGGAGATTACAACCTTGAAGTTAGCTCTCCTGGACTTGAGCGAAAGCTAGAAAAACCAAAACATTTTATAAAAAGTATAGGCGAGTTAGTGAGCATAAAAACGCAAGATTATACGATAAAAGGACATCTTGTAAAGGCGGATGAAAACAGCATAGCCGTGCAAAATGATGAGGGAATTTTACAGATAAATTTAAGCGAGATAAAAAAAGCAAAAACATATTTGGAGTGGTAAATGCAAAGTGATATAGAGATAGCAAGAGCTGCTAAGTTGGCTAAAATTTCAGAAGTTGCAAAAACTCTTGGCATTAGCGATGATGATATTGAGCTTTATGGAAACTACAAGGCAAAGGTAAGTCCTGTTCTAAAGCAAAAAAAATCAAAGCTTATTTTGGTTACTGCAACCAACCCAACTCCATTTGGAGAGGGTAAGACAACGATGTCCATAGGACTTGCTGACGCGTTAAAAAAGCTAGGTAAGAGCGTTTGTTTGGCACTTCGTGAGCCGTCTTTGGGGCCTGTTTTTGGCATAAAGGGCGGTGCTGCTGGTGGTGGCTACTCTCAACTTGCACCCATGGAGGATTTAAACCTGCACTTTACGGGAGATTTTCACGCTATAACTTCAGCAAATAACCTAATCTCCGCAGTCATAGACAACAGCATATATCAAGGCAATCCACTAAATATCGACATAGAGCAAATTCTGTGGAAGCGATGTATGGATATGAACGACCGCTCACTTCGCTATATCACGATAGGACAGGGTGCGAAAGTAGATGGTATCGAGCGTAAAGACGGCTTTAATATAACGGCTGCTAGTGAGATAATGGCGGTTCTTTGCCTTTCAAACGACCTTGCCGATTTAAAACAAAATGTAGCAAACATAATGGTTGCTTACACAACTGATAATAAGCCGGTTTATGTGCGTGATTTAGGTTGCGAAGACGCCGTAACGATACTTTTAAAAGACGCGATAAAGCCAAATTTGTTTCAAACGCTAGAGCATACGCCGACATTTGTTCACGGCGGACCATTTGCAAATATAGCACACGGCTGTAACTCTATAATAGCGACTAAATCGGCACTAAGCCTGGCTGATTACGCAGTTACAGAAGCTGGTTTTGGCTCTGAGCTTGGAGCACAAAAATTTATAGACATCAAGTGTAAAAAAGCCTCTTTAAAACCTGACGCTGTGGTTTTAGTAAGCACCATAAGATCCATAAAATATAACGGCGGTGCCGATAAAGAGAGCATAAACAAGCCAAATTTACAAGCATTAAATGATGGCATAGTAAATCTTGGTGGTCATATAGAAAATCTACAAAATTTTGGACTAAATCCTGTTGTGGCTTTGAATAAATTTGGCTTTGATAGTAGCGAAGAGATAGAGTTTGTTAGGGATTATTGTGCGAAATTTGGCGTTAAAATGGCAGTTTGTGAAAATTTCAGCAAGGGTAGTGACGGGGCTTTAGAACTTGCAAACATTATCATAAACGAGTGCGAGATAGAAAAAGAGCTTAAATTTACATACGAAGACAGCGATGATATAGCTACTAAGATAACTAAAATTGCTACTAAAATTTATGGAGCAAAAGAGGTTGTTTTTGAACCCGAAGCGATAAAATCTCTTGAAAAGATTAAGGCTCTAGGCTTTGATAATATGCCAGTTTGTATAGCCAAGACGCAGTATAGCTTTAGCGATGACGCAAAGGCATTAGGACGTGCTAAGGGCTTTACGTTTAGTGTAAAAGATCTTGAGATTCGCACGGGAGCCGGATTTATCGTGGCTATTTGTGGCAAGATAATGCTAATGCCAGGACTTAGTCCACATCCAGGTGCACTTGATATGCGTATAGATACGGCAACAGGCGAGATTTTTGGGCTTTCGTGAACGATGAGTTTTATATGAGCCTTGCGATAAGCGAGGCTTGGAAATATCAAATTTTAACCTATCCAAATCCAGCTGTTGGCTGTGTGGTGCTTGATAAAAACGGCAAAATTTTAAGCGTGGCAGCCCACAAAAAGGCGGGTTCTTTACACGCTGAGCCAAGTGCTATTTTAATGGCTCTTTGCGAACTTAGCCCTGATTTTTTGCGAAATTTTCTAAATGCTTACAATTTAAAATTTAACACAGATTTTAGCGATATTGATTGTGTGGAGCTTTTAGAGCCAAATTTTACCTACGATTTTATACTTAAAAATCATCAAAATTTGCTAAAAGACGCAAAGGCGTATGTCACGCTTGAGCCTTGCTCTCATCATGGCAAAACCCCGCCTTGTGCCACGCTTTTATCAGCGTTAAAATTTAAAGAGGTCGTGATAGCGTGTAGTGATGAAAATAAGATAGCAAGTGGCGGAGCACAAATTTTAAAAAATGCAGACATAAGCGTTAAAATGGGAGTTTGTAAAACTGAAGCAAACACTCTTTTAGAGCCGTTTTTGTCGTGGCAGGGTGGAAATTTTAGCTTCCTAAAAGTTGCTATGAGTACTAATGGCGTCGCAACAGGCGGACTGATCTCAAATGAGCTTAGCAGAGCTCATATGCACTTACTCAGAAGCGTTTGCGATCTTTTGGTGGTTGGTGGCAACACCGTTAGGATAGATAGACCCACGCTAGATACAAGACTTATGGGCAATCAAAAATCCCCAAATGTTCTTATCTACTCAAAATCACAAAAATTTGATAAAACAATACCGCTTTTTGGCGTTAAAAATAGAAGCGTTAAAATCTCAAACGAACTTTCAAATTTAGACGCAAGGCTTATAATGTTTGAGGGAGCACAGAGCTTTTTAGAACTTGCAAAAGCACGAAAGTTAGCTGATGTAAAATGGCTACTAATCTATCAAAGCTCAGAATTTAAAGAGGGCAAAAACATAGAACTTAGCCTAAAAACAGATCCGCTCTTTAGCCTAAAATTTGGTGGCAATACCCTCTGGTGGGCAAGGATTAGATAACCTGTTTTCCAAGCACAAATAACGCCTTTGTCCTTTTTGTATGCAAGATAAGTTGCGTGGTTACAGAGCTTTCATCAATGTCATCAAAGCCCTCAAACACCGCTATATCGGCATCTTTGTTTGATTTTAATGTCCCGTTATTAAGCCCAAGTGCTTTTGCTCCACCACTCGTTGCTGCGGTAAATAAAATTTTTGAAAGGTCATTTAACTTGATATTTTGATGAGTAAAAAGAGCGTTTCTAAGCTCGTCAAACATATTTAGACTAATATTTGAGCTAAGCCCGTCAGTGCCGATATTTAGACTGATATTATTAGCTAAAACTCGCCCTATATTTAGTGCTTTTTTACCAAGCAATCTATTTGAGCTAGCACAGTGTGTCACGCTATGAAATTTCGGGTCAAACCCACTAAAGTCATCTTGATAAACGCAGTGCGTAAAAAGCGTTCTTAACCCACTAAAAAGCCCTAAATAGCTACTTTTATCATACATTGGTTTTGGATCTGCTACAAAGCGTTTTAGGTGGTTTTTAAACCCACCTTTGCCCTTTTCTAACCACATTTTTTCATATGAGCTTTCTAAAAAGTGCGTTGAAACTATCAAATTTTCATTTTTGGCAAACTTTACCGCTTTTTTAGCAAGATTTGGGTGTATTGAGTATGGCGAGTGTAGCGATATTGCTGGGATAAAACGCTCACTTTTAAATTTATGGCTTTTAAAAAATCTTTCTAAAAATCCAGACATATTTTGCTCTATAAAATCAGGATTTGAGCCTAAAATTTCATTAAAAAATACAACTCTAGCTTCGCTTAAGCCCACAATCTCTAAGTCACTACCAAAACTAGAGACCGCACCTATTGTGCCAACACCGCTAGAGATTATCGAATTTATGGCATTTTGCATTATTTCGTTACTACATTTTAAGTTGCGTCCATTATCGATTATCGAGCCAAGCCACTCGATGAAATCTCCATATTTTAACGTGCTTATATTTGAGCTAAATTCAAGATGAACGTGCGTATTTATAAGGGCTGGAGTGATTATTGCATTGCCAAAATCTAAAATTTTAGCGTTTTTAAATTTTGATACTAAATTGCTAACTTCATCAATAGCGATAATTTTTTTATCAAAAGCAATGGCTTTATCTTTTAAAATTTTAAAATTCTCATCGCAAGTTAGTATGAATTTTGATTTTAAAATTTTCATTTTTGCTCCTTTATTCTTTGTGATTGTAGCGAAATTTTAGAATTAAAAATGTATAATTAATGGACTAAATTTTAATAAAAGGAAAAAATATGAAAATAATGGTGATTCAAGGTCCAAATATCAATATGCTAGGCAGTCGCGAACCAGCTACTTACGGCACTATGAGTATGGAAGATATTCATAAGCAAATGAAGATAGTTGCTGATCAGAGCGGTGTTGATATTGAGTTTTTTCAAAGTAACTTTGAGGGCGAAATAGTTGATAAAATTCAAGAATGCCTAGGCGAGGCTGACGGCATTATCATAAATCCAGCTGCCTATTCGCATACTTCTATTGCGATTCGTGACGCTTTATCAGCGGTTGGATTACCTACTATTGAGGTTCATATTAGCAACGTTTATCGTCGTGAAGAGTTTCGCCAAAAAAGTCTAATCTCTCCAGTATCAAACGGTGTAATCGTAGGTTTTGGACCAGTTGGCTACCACTTGGCTATGGTTGGAATGCTTCAAATGTTTGAGCAAATAAAAGCTATCAAGGCAAGTCAAGAGCAAAATGCGTAATTTCATCTTAAAAAATGAAAATGCCATATATTTTAGTAGCGGATACAGCTGTGATAACGCTATATTTTTATGCGTAGATGGTAAGAAATTTTTCTTAACCGACGCAAGATACACGACAGAGGCAAAAGAGCGTGTAGATAAAGATGTCGCTGTTATCGACGCTGGGCGTGGTTTGATAAAAGAGGCTAGACTAATTTTAAGAAAACTAAAGCCAAAAACGCTCTATTTTGACCCAAATGACTTTAGTCTAAGTGCATATGAGGCACTTACTAAAGGAGTTTGTGTAAATTTTAAAAAGGATGTTAATCTCTCATTTAAAGAAAGGGAGATAAAAGATGAAAAAGAGATAGAAATTTTACGCAAAGCGTCGCAAATAGGTGCGAAATGCTTTGATGAGTTTGCAAAATTTGTAAGAGAAAATGGCGAAGGTATGAGCGAAAAAGAGTTGCATTTTAACGCTGAGCTTATCTTTAAGCAAAAAAATGAACTTGGACTTAGCTTTAGCCCGATTGTCGCCATAAATGAAAATGCGGCAAAAGCACACGCCTTGCCTACTGATAAAAGGCTAAAAAGGGGCGATTTGCTCTTGCTTGACGCTGGAGTAAGGTATCAAAATTATTGCTCGGATAGAACTAGAACTTCGTGCTTTGATGAGAATTTTAACTTTTTCAAAGAGCAGAAATTTCAAGATAAAAAACAACAAGAGGTTTATGAGATAGTTCTAAAGGCACAAAAAGCCGCCATAGACGTCATAAAGCCTGGAATAAGGGCAAAGGATATAGATTTAGCCGCTAGAGAGGTCATAGCTAGTTTTGGGTATGAAAAGCAGTTTATCCACTCTACTGGACACGGTGTAGGTATCGATATACACGAGCTTCCTATGATAAATTCTAAAAACGAAACCATTATAAAAGAGGGTATGATTTTTAGCGTTGAGCCTGGAATTTATCTGCCTGGAGAATTTGGCGTTCGTATAGAAGATGTCGTTGTCGTTGGTAAAAATGGAGCTGAAATTTTATGAAGCTAAATGGTGCTAAAGAGATTAGAAGGGATCACTTTTTCCCTAGGTATTTTGGGTTTAAAAGTGGATTTAAATTTAGTGCTATTATCGGTCTTGGCGGAAATATCGGCAATACAAGAGTTAGGTTTGATAGATTTTTAGTTTCGCTTATGAAAGATAGGCGTTTTAGTGTGGTTGAGAGTTCGCCAATGCTGGTAAATAAGGCGTTTGGATATATTTTGCAAGCTGATTTTTTAAATGCGACAGTTCATATCCAAACAAGCCTTTCGCCAAAACAGCTTTTAAAAATTTTGCACCACTATGAGCAGAAATTTAAACGCGTAAGAAGCTTTAAAAATGCACCAAGGACGCTTGATTTGGATATTTTATATATGGATACGAAGGTAAAAACTGATGGCTTATGTGTGCCACATTTGGGCGTAAATGAGCGTCTTAGCGTGATTGTTCCATTAGGACTTATGAGGAGTTTATAGTAAATGGCTACGAAATTTTATACTTTTACAGGGGAGAGTGCTATTGAGGCCTTAAAAAAGGCACGTGAGCAGTGTGGAGAGGACGCTATACACGTTACAACAAAGCAAATTCAAGCAAAGAGCATTAATAAAAAGCCCATATTTGAAATTTTAGTTAGCGTAGAGGAGCCTGATGAGCCAAAAAGCAGTATAAACCCAAAAGTAAAAGAGTATGAAACATACGCTCCGCCAAAACAGAAAAAATTTAGCGTCACAGAAGCTCCCGTAAAAGCCCCAACTCCAAGCGAAGACGTTATGCTTAATATCTCAAAAGCCGCTAGAGAGATAAGCGAGATAACAAACACTGCCATTCCAGAAAGTAGCAAAATAAGTCCAAGTGAGCTTGGCGTAAATAAAAAAATAGATGATGTCGCAAAGCAGGTAAATGCACTAAATGATAAGGTTTCGCTAATAGCTGATATGTTTTGGGATGAGAGATCTAGTAGTAGAAACCACCTGCCTATACCGCCTGAATTTGCTAGTATCTACAAGGCTGCTAGTGATAGCGGTATGAAAGATGAGCATTTAGAGGCGATAATGCAAACAACTATGCAAAATATGCCTCCAGCGATGAAGGCAAATCCAGTTGCCGTAAAGAGATATTTTTATTCGCTTTTAAGAAATATGCTTCCTTGTAGAAAAGAGCAAGGCAGTAAGAAGCAGCGTATAATGATGTTAGTTGGTCCAACAGGCGTAGGCAAGACCACGACTTTAGCAAAGCTTGCTGCGCGTTTTGCGTATGGCAAAGAAAGACGCTATAAAGTCGGTATCATCACTCTTGATACCTATCGTATTGGTGCGGTAGAGCAACTCTTTCAGTATGCAAAGATGATGAAGCTACCGATACTTGATGTGATTGAGGTTGACGATTTTAAAAATGCGATAAAGACGCTAAACTACTGCGATGTGATACTTGTTGATACGACTGGAAATTCGCAGTATGATAAGGAAAAGCTCGATAAGCTTGATAATTTTTTGCGTCATAGTGATGCGGATATCGATGTAAATTTAGTATTAAGTGCTGGATCAAAGGTTGAAGATCTGCTTGAAATTTACAACGGCTTTAGCTTTCTTGATATAGATACTTTAATCATTACAAAATTTGATGAAACTAGAATTTTTGGTAATGTTTTTTCTCTTATATATGAGACAAATACGCCAGTAAGCTATTTTTGTGTTGGCCAAGAAGTCCCAGATGATCTGCTTGAGGCTAAGAGCGAATTTTTAGTATCTTGCGTGCTTGAGGGTTATGAAAAGGGCAAAAGATGATAAATCAGGCTAGTAAGCTAAAAAATTTAGTCTCACAAACGCAAGGGTCTAAAAACACGCACTTTATAGCCATTACAAGCGGAAAAGGCGGAGTTGGCAAAAGCACTATAAGCGCAAATTTGGCAAACATTTTATCGCTTGACGGATACAAGGTTGCGTTACTTGATGCTGATATAGGTCTTGCAAATTTAGATGTCATCTTAAACGTCAAAATGGGTAAAAATTTACTTCACGTTTTAAAAGGCGAGTGCAGTCTAAAGGATATTTTAGTTCCTATAAATAAAAATTTAATCTTAATCCCAGGCGAAAGTGGCGATGAAATTTTAAAATTTAATAACCAATTTTTGTATGAGAGATTTTTAGCCGAGGCGTCTACTCTTGATGAGCTTGATTTTATCATCATAGACACTGGTGCTGGTATTGGCGGAAGCACACAGATGTTTTTAGAGGCAGCTGATGAGGTTGTAGTCGTAACCGTGCCTGATCCTGCTAGTATAACTGACGCCTATGCCGTTATAAAGATAGTTTCTAGGGTAAAAAATAATCCACTAATGCTATTTAATATGGTAAAAAATGAGGCTGAGGCGGTTAGAATTTTTGAGAACATAAAACGCGTGGCAGATGTGAATATAGGCGGAAATTTACACCTTGAGATGATAGGATATTTAAGCCTTACAAATACAATCTCAAAGAGCATAAAGCAACGCACACTTTTTACAAACGACGCCCCATATAGCGTTCAAACAAGTGAACTAAGAGATATCGCTTCAAATTTGCTTTATAGATTGGAACGAAAAGTGCTTACAAATAATTCAAGCAATAGTTTTGGTAGCTTTTTTAAACGTCTGATAGAAAATTTTTAGGATAAATGGTATGAGAGCGGAAAATTTTATAGCATTTTTTACGGTTTGTGGTTTTTTTGTGGGGCTTATTTTTACTATCCTTAGTTCTAATGACGCGATAGAAATGATGATTCATACCATACTTGTGACGTTTTTCTTTTACTTAATTATCCATATTATCATTATGAACTATGTCGATGTCAGACGTGCGATGAAGCAGTTTTTTGACAAGCAAAAACACGAAGATGTGGCTGAGTATTTAATGGGCGAACTTGCCATTAGAGAAAAAAGAATGGAAAATTTAGTTGTTAATGTAGCAATGAATAAGGCTGGAGCTGAAAAAAATGCAAGAAAAGCAAAAGCGGCCTAATCCATACCAAAACGCCATAAAAAAAGAGCAAGATGATGTTGTAATAGCCTATATGCCAGCACTTCGTGCTATGGCATATCGTCTAAAAGAGCGTTTGCCATCAAGCATAGATGTAAATGACCTTATGAGTTGTGGCGTTGAGGAGATGATAAAGCTAAGTCGCAAATATGACAAAGAGCAAAATGACTCGTTCTGGGGGTATGCAAATAAGCGAGTTTATGGTGCTATGCTTGATTATCTAAGAAGTCTAGATGTTTTAAGTCGCTCAAATAGAACCCTGCTAAAGAGCATAAATAGCGAAATAGACGCTTACTTTAATGAATTCGAAGAAGAGCCTGATGATGAGTATTTGGCCGCTAAACTTGGCGAAGATGTTTCAAAAATAAGAGACGCAAGAGGTGCGGCAGCGGTGGCTAGTGTTTTACCTCTTGATGATCAGCTCGGACTTTTAAGTGACTCAAATGTTGAGGAAAAGGTAGAAAGAGATGATCTTATTAGGCGTATTGAGGGTATTTTAGAAGGCTTTGCAAAACGCGATCAGTTAGTTATTCAGTTATATTATTATGAAGAGTTAAATTTAAAAGAGATAAGTGAGATAATGAAAATAAGTGAGAGCAGAATTTCACAAATTCACAAAAAACTTTTGAGTAAGCTTAGAGAGAGCTTGGGGGCTTAATGGCAGATATTTTAAGTCAAGAAGAGATAGACGCGCTACTTGAAGTTGTCGATGAGGGTGGCGACGCTGTCGAAATGGAGGTGCCTGAGAGCACAAAAGATGAAAGACAGATAATTATTTATGACTTTAAACGCCCAAACAGAGTAAGCAAAGAGCAACTTCGTGCGATTAAAGGTATACACGATAAACTTGCAAGAAATTTGGCCTCTCAAATTTCAAGTGTTATGAGAAGTATCGTTGAAATCAGGCTTCATAGCGTAGATCAGATGACTTATGGCGAGTTTTTGATGAGTCTTCCAAGCCCTACAAGTTTTAACGTATTTTCAATCAAACCGCTTGATGGAAACTGCATTTTAGAGATAAATCCGAGCATTGCTTTTCCGATGATCGACCGTCTTTTGGGCGGAAATGGCGAAAATTTTGAAACAAGCAGAGAGCTTACTGATATCGAGATAAACCTGCTTGATGCCGTGCTTAGAATGATAATGCAACGCCTAAAAGAGAGTTGGGCGATGATAACTGATATGTATCCAAACGTTGAAGCAAAAGAGAGCTCCCCAAACGTCGTACAAATCGTTAGTCAAAATGAGATTGTCATAATGGTTGTAATGGAGATTATCGTAGGCAACTCAAGTGGCATGATAAACATTTGCTATCCTGTTATATATCTTGAGCCGATTTTAAGTCGCCTCGCAAACCGCGACATAATGCTTGGCGAAACGAGTGCAAAAAAGAGTCGAAATAAAGAGCTAAAAACGCTTATCGGCAGGGCTGAAATTTTATATGAGGCGATACTTGGAAAGACTGTTATTAGCGTAAATGAGTTTTTGGACTTAAAAGAGGGTGATATTTTAAGACTTGATAGGGGAGCTGATGATAAGGCTATTGTTTCGATTGATAAAAAAGAGGTATTTTTAGCTGAAGTAGGGCTTCATCGCTTTAGAAAATCAATTAAGATCGAGCAACTCATACGCTCTGATAAAGATGAGATTAAGAGTATACTAGAACGCTACGAAGAGGAGCGAAAGGCAAAACTTGTAGCATACGAACACGAAGAAAACAACCAAGAAGAAGAGAACGATGAATATGATGAATGATTTTTTTAATATCTTTGTAAATGAGATAAAAGCTACGATTGAAGGGCTTACTGGCAGAGTGCCTGAAGTTGGGGAGCGAAATGACTACGAGGCAAACGCTCAAAGTGGCATAAGACCGCCTGTGGTTGTAGCAAACGTAGCTATAAAAGGCGATATAAACGCGAAAGTCTTGCTAGTTTGTACACCTGTTTTAGTGAGTGCTGTTAGCGAATGGATGATGGGTGAGGAGGAAATTTCTCGTAATGAAAATTTAGGCGATGATGAGCTTGATGCGGCTAAAGAGATATTTTCAAATCTGCTTGGCGCGTTTAACACATCTTTAGGTGCTCAAAAGAGTTTGCCAAAGATGACTTTTGAAGTGATTGGAGTTAGCTTTCTTGACACTAATGCCAATCTAGACTTAAGCTCGTTTGCAAAACTTTCTTTGTTTGATGTGACGCTTGAAGATCTAAACGAAAATTTCGGTTTTGTGTATGATAGTGTGCTTTTAAATGTTTTTGAGCCAAAACCACAAGCCGTGCCAACTCCTGAAGCAGCTAAAGCTGGTGGTTTAAAAAACGAGTTTAGTGCTGAGGAGATGAGAAATATCAATCTCATAATGGACGTTAGGTTGCCTATTCGCGTTCGTATCGGCTCAAAACGTATGCTTTTAAAAGATGTTTTGACTATGGACATAGGCTCTGTTATCGAGCTTAATCAACTAGCAAATGATCCGCTTGAAATTTTAATAGGAGATAAGATTATTGCTTATGGCGAGGTTGTGATTATTGATGGAAACTTTGGAATTCAGATCACTCAAATAGGCACAAAACGCGAACGTTTAGAGCAACTAAAGGGCTAGTTTGAGTGAGTTTTTAGACGAGTTTGTAAAATTTCAGGGAATTTTGGGGCATAAAAATAAAAATGTAACCTTTTTTGGCTCAGCTAGATTGCCGATGTCAAGCCCATATTGCAAACAGGCAAAGGAGTTAGCATTTATGCTAAATGAAGCTGGACTTGCTGTTTTAACTGGTGGTGGAGACGGCATTATGAGAGCTGCAAATATGGGAGCTTATGAGAGTGCAAAAGCTCCGAGCATAGCGTTTAATATAAGATTGCCGTTTGAGCAAAAGACAAATCCGTTTATCACAAATAGCTTTGTTTTTTCTAGCTTTACCCCAAGAAAATTTGCCCTTATAAACTACTCTATCGCTTTTGTTGTTTTTCCTGGCGGTTTTGGCACACTTGATGAGCTGTTTGATATACTTGCCCTTACTCAAACCAAACTTCAAAAAGCGAAAATTTTTCTTGTAGGCTCTATTTTTTGGGCTGGGCTTGATAATTTTATAAAAACTACACTTATTGATGAAAAACTAATCAGTAAGGATGATGTAAATTTGTATCATATCACCGATGATATCGGATTTATTGCTAGTGAAATTTTAAAAATTTAAAATTTTAAGATATAATCACTCCTTTTTTAAAGGATTTTTATGAAAATAATGGTAGCTATGAGCGGTGGCGTCGATAGCACGATGACCGCGAAATTCTTAAAAGAGCAGGGGCACGATGTGCAAGGCTGCTATATGAAACTACACTCAAAGCCTGGATATCACGAGGAGAATATACGCAAGGTAAATAAAGTCGGCGATTATCTTGGCATTAAGGTGCATATTTTGGATTTACAGGATAAATTTAACGAATTTGTCTATGATCCGTTTGTGAAATTTTACAAAGATGGCCTCACGCCAAATCCTTGTGCTTTGTGTAATAGATTTATCAAACTTGGTGCGCTTTTGGAATTTGCTAAATCGCAAGGCTGTGAGAAACTAGCCACTGGACACTATGTGCAGGTGATAGATGGTTTAATAACATCAGCGCTTGATCCCAGTAAAGATCAGAGCTATTTTTTGGCTCAAGTTCCAAAAAGTGCCTTAAATGATATGATTTTTCCGCTTGGCGATAAGTTTAAAGCCGATATAAAAGAGCTTGCAAAGGCTGTGCCAGTGTTAAGCGAGTTTGGCACACAGGCTGAAAGTAGCGAAATTTGCTTTGTTGAGGACACTTATGTTAAGGTTTTACAAAAGCATTATAACACCGACTTGCCAGGCAATGTAGTAGATAAAAATGGCAATGTCATCGGCACTCATCAGGGCTATATGCACTATACTATCGGCAAACGTCGTGGTTTTGAGGTTTATGGCGCACACGAGCCACACTTCGTGCTTAGGATAAATGCCCAGAAAAATGAAATTGTCGTTGGCACAAAAGATGATTTAAAACAAAAGATTGTAAATTTAAAAGATGTAAATATGTTTATAGATGAGAGTGAATTTGAGTGCGAGGTAAAAATTCGCTACCGAAGCCCAAAAATAAAGGCCAAGGTTAAGGTTGATCGCTCAAACAATACAGCCACTCTTACGCTAAACGATGACGCTTTTGGCGTGGCAGCTGGTCAGATGTGTGTGATGTATAACGGCGATAGCGTTATTGCTAGTGGATTTATAGTATAAAAGCCCCAAATTGGGGCTACAATTATTTTATGACGTGAGCTTCTACGCGTCTATTTTCGCATCTTCCCTCTTTTGTGCTATTATCAGCCTTTGGTGCGTCTTGTCCATAGCCAACAGCTTCAAGTTTAGATGAATCTACTCCAAGCTCGATAAGTTTTTCTTTTACAGCATTAGCCCTTCTTTGAGATAAGTGCGTGTTGTAGTCGCTGTTTCCGATATTATCAGTGTGGCCTTGTATTTGCATTTTGTTGCCACTTTTTGTGATGTAGTCAGCTAGTTTTTGAACGTTTTGTGTAAATTCTGGCTTGATATAAGAGCTGTCAAAGTCAAAATTTATATTAAAGCTATAAACGCCGTTCTCCCAATTGCCATCAGTAATGGCTAGTTTTGTGCCTATCTCATTTAGTGCGGCTGCCATATCTTTTGAGTCTTTTATGTCGTAGTATTTGCCTAGTTTGTCAAGTTGGCAGTTTGTGTATTCTTCTGCCTCATAGCCTAAAACATAGGTTGAAATTTCAACATACGGATTTTCTGACTCTAGTTTTTTTAGCTGTGTCATTGGGCTTCCACCGCAAGTATCGCAACCATCGCTTATTATGATTAGATGAACCTTTTTGCTTGGCTGTTGTTTAATAAAGCTATTTGCCTCATCTATCGCTTTTGCAAGTGGCGTGTAGCTATCTTTTTGTGCTTGTAGTAGCTCTGTTTTGGCGTTAAAATAATCAACATTAGCCGTTGCTTTTATGTCTGTATTAAGTGAACATACATCCTTGCCGTTATCCGTGCTTTTAACGTAACCAAAGCTAATTAGCCCTAAATTTGTCTTTTGCGTATCTAGCGTTAAGATAATGTCTTTTAGGTTCTTTTTTGCTGTCTCCATTCTGCTTAAGCCTGAGTGTTTGTCGGTCTTTGTCATCGACTCAGACGTATCTATAACAAACAACGTAAGTGGTTTTTGAGTATCTACTACTTCATTTTGTACCATTTGCTCTAAATTTTTGCTATTTGATGCACAACCTGCTAAAATCATAGCTATGGCAAAAACTCCAATTTTTTTGATCATCTCTTCTCCTTAAATTTCAGATCTGTTTTTTAGTTTGTTTAAAAGCTCTTCTATGTTGTACTTGGCTCTAAACTCCGCACTTAAAAGGTGTATGAGTATATCTCCAAGATCGCACACGACCCACTCTCCTGAGCTTTCTATACCTAAAAACTCCTCTCCTAGGGGCTTTAGCTTCTCCTTTAGCTCGTCCGTTAAAGATAGTGCGTGGCGTTCAGCCATAGTAGTTGCTATAATGACGTAATCAACGAAGTAATCACGCTCTTTCATATTAAAGACTTGAATCTCTTCAGCCTTTTTTTCGTCTAAAATTTTGACGATATTTTCTATACGTTTTGAAATTTCTTGCATTGCTCTCCTTGGTAAAAATTGATAACTTCATCTTTTATTTGATTTGGAATTCTATCGCTTATTAGCTCGTTTCTTATGCGAGATGAGCTAATATCTTCATTTATATCCATTGTCTTAAAACCACTTGGTATATCGATATGATCGCGTTTTGCGATGATAAACGTGCATAGTTTTTTCAGTGCGTCTATCTCGTGCCACTTATCAAGTGAGCTTAAATGATCCGCACCTATTATAATATATAATTTATCTATGTCAAGAGTATCATAAAGGTGTCTAGCAGTTTGAATAGTTGGCACTGGGCGATTTTGTTCTATCTCAAATTTGCTTATACTAACTCTATCAAATTTGCCCCAAATTTTATTAACCCAAGCAAATCTAACCTGTGGTGGGGCTGAAAATTCATCTTTAAATGGGCTTATGAACGTTGGCATAACAATAAGCCTATCGATATCTAAAATTTCAAGAGCATTTTTGACGATACTATCGTGTCCCATGTGAGGCGGATCAAAGCTACCGCCAAAAAGTGCTATTTTCATAAAATTTTGCCTTATTTATACGTTTCTAAATTTGTTTTTTGTAAAATTTGGACCTATTATATCAGTAAGGAGCTAAAATGTCAGTTAAAATCGCAATAAACGGCTTTGGTAGGATAGGTAGGTGTGCAGCACGTATTATCCTTGAGCGTAGTGACTGCGAGCTTGTGGCGATAAATGATACAGCAAAGCGTGATATGACACGTTATTTGCTAAAATTTGACACCGTGCACGGGGAGTTTAAGCACGATGTTAGAGTTATAAATGATGATTATATTGAAGTTGATGGCAAAAAAATAAGAGTTTTTTCAACTCGTGACGCAAATGAGCTTGATTTTGCCAGTTATGGTGCAGATGTTGTGCTTGAGTGTACTGGTGCAAATTTAACAAAAGAGAAGTGTGAGCCATTTATAGCAAATGGTGTTAAAAAGGTGGTAATGTCAGCCCCTGCAAAAGATGATACGCCAATGTATGTAATAGGTGTTAACACAGATAGCTACAAAGGCGAAGCTATCATATCAAACGCAAGTTGCACCACAAACTGTCTCGCCCCTGTCGTAAAAGTCCTAGATGATAAATTTGGTGTAGAAAAAGGGCTTATGACTACTATTCACGCATATACAAACGGACAAAGTATTTTAGATGTCAAAGCTAAGGATTTTAGGCGTTCTCGTGCGGCAGCTGTAAATTTAATCCCAACCACAACAGGTGCAGCAAGAGCTATCGGCAAGGTTATGCCACATTTGCTTGGTAAATTAAACGGCGGTGCTATACGTGTGCCAGTGCCAAACGTTTCGCTTGTTGATTTGACTGCTGTTTTAAAAACAAAGGTTAGCGTAGAGGATGTAAACGAAGCATTTAGAGTTGCTTCAAGAGAGAATTTTAAAGATAAAATTTTCATAGATGACGAGTATCTTGTTTCAAGCGATTTTATGACTCATCCAGCAAGCTCTATCTTTGTGCCTGATACTACGCAAGTTGTATGTGATGATCTTGTAAAAGTGATCGCTTGGTATGACAATGAGTGGGGTTACTCCGCACGTTTGGTCGATATGGGCGTGTTTGTAGGGGGTAAATAATGGACAGCATAATCTTGGTAAAAGATATCGATATCGCTGGTAAGAGCGTATTTATAAGGTGTGATTTTAACGTGCCGATGGACGAGTTTGGCAACATAACTGACGATAGGAGAATTTTTACCTCACTTCCAACCATAAAATACTGCCTTGATCAGGGCTGTAAAATCGTTTTGGCTTCGCATTTGGGACGCCCAAAAAATGGCTATGAAGACGCGTTTTCGCTAAAGCCAGTGGCAAAGCGTTTGTCATTTTTACTTCATCAAGATGTCATAATGGCAAAAGATGTCATAGGAGATGACGCTAAGATGAAGGCTAAAAACCTAAAAGCTGGTGAAATTTTACTTATTGAAAATTTACGTTTTGAAAAGGGCGAAACCAAAAACGACGAAGCTTTGGCAAAAGCTTTAAGCGAGTTTGGTGAAATTTACATAAATGACGCTTTTGGTGTTTGTCACAGAGCTCATAGTTCGGTTGAAGCTATAACAAAATTTTATGATGATAACACAAAGGCTGCTGGATTTTTGCTTCAAAAAGAGATAAATTTTGCCGAAAAGCTTATTAAAAAACCAGCACGTCCATTTGTGGCGGTAGTTGGCGGAAGTAAGGTAAGTGGCAAACTTCAGGCTTTAAAAAATCTACTTCCACGTGTTGATAAGCTAATAATTGGTGGCGGTATGGCTTTTACATTTTTAAAGGCTCTTGGTGAAAATATCGGCAACTCGCTACTTGAAGAGGAGCTTATTGACGAGGCACTTATGGTGCTTAAAAAAGGTAAGGAGTTGGGGGTTAAAATTTATTTGCCTGTCGATGTAGTCGCAGCTCAAAGCTTTTCAAATGAGAGTGCTGTAAAATTTGTAACAGCTCAAGAAATTCCAGCTGGTTGGATGGGACTTGATATAGGACCTGCTAGTATAAGACTGTTTCAAGAGGCACTAATAGACGCTCAAACCATTTGGTGGAACGGACCTATGGGTGTGTTTGAGATGGATAAATTTTCAAAAGGTAGCATAAAAATAAGCCACTGTATAGCTGAAACTCACGCAACAACCGTTGTGGGCGGTGGAGATACCGCAGACGTCGTAGCTCGTGCCGGAGATGCCGATGAGATGACGTTTATATCAACTGGTGGAGGAGCAAGTTTGGAGTTAATTGAAGGCAAAGAGCTACCAGGCGTAAAACCGCTAAGAAAAAGGGTTGAAGCGTGATTTTTGCGGCCAACTTAAAGTGCAATCACACCAGAAATAGCTTTAACGAATACGCTCTAACTTTAGAGCAGGAGCTAAATGCAGATGAAAATGTTCTAGTATTTGCACCTGCTAGTGCTTTTTTGGAGGGTGAGTTTAAATTTGCCCTTGGAGCACAAAATTTCTATCCGTGTGAGAGTGGGGCGTTTACTGGCGAGATTGGCAAAGCTATGCTTGATGAGTTTGGGATAAAAAATGTTTTGATCGGACACTCAGAAAGACGTGAAATTTTAGGCGAAAGCGAGGAGTTTTTAAGGGCGAAATTTGATTTTGCTGTTAAAAACAACTGGACGATAGTTTACTGCGTGGGCGAGAGTTTGCAGGTGTTTGAGAGCAAAGAAACAAAGGAGTTTTTAACCAAACAGCTTAGCAACATTGACCTAGATTATAAAAATTTAGTTATAGCTTATGAGCCAATTTGGGCAATAGGCACCGGAAAGAGTGCAGACACCAAGCAGATAGCTGAAATTTTAGAGTTTTTAGCTACTTTAACTCACGCACCACTTTTGTATGGCGGAAGTGTAAATGCTAAAAATATTGCCGAAATTTGCAATATTGATAGTTGTGGTGGCGTTTTAGTTGGCACTGCTAGTTGGGATGCTAGTAATTTTTTAAATTTAATTAGCACGGCTAAAAGCTAAATTTTAAAATAGAGTGATTTTTAGGGTTGTGTAGCGAAAATTTTGCGTAAGCTAAACATTTAGTCTGCTAGGTAAAATTTCAAGCTCATTTAAAAGCACTCACAATATAAAAGCAACCAAATAAAAAAGGAGAAAAGTATGATAATGAATGGCAAAAAAGGTCTAATCGTCGGCGTTGCCAACGCCAAATCAATCGCTTACGGCATAGCACAGGCTTGTCACGAGCAGGGAGCAAAACTTGCTTTTACGTTTTTAAACGACGCTCTTAAAAAGCGTGTAGAGCCGATAGCTGCGGAGTTTGGAAGTGAATTTGTTTATGAGCTTGATGTAAATAACGAAGAGCACCTTAACACAATTGCAGATAAGATAAGAGCAGATTTAGGCGAGATAGATTTTATCGTTCACGCCGTTGCTTACGCACCAAAAGAGGCGTTAGAGGGCGAGTTTATAAACACCACAAAAGAGGCGTTTGATATCGCTATGGGGACATCTGTTTATTCGCTTTTAAGCCTTACTCGTGCGGTTTTGCCAGTGCTTAAAGAGGGTGGTTCGGTGCTTACTTTGACATATCTTGGCGGTCCAAAATTTGTGCCTCATTATAATGTTATGGGCGTTGCAAAGGCTGCACTTGAAAGCTCTGTTCGCTACTTAGCACACGATTTGGGTGCAAAAAATATCCGCGTAAATGCCATTTCAGCAGGCCCCATTAAAACACTTGCAGCTAGTGGCATAGGCGACTTTAGGATGATTTTACACTATAACGAGGTAAATTCTCCTCTAAAACGCAACGTAACGACTGAAGACGTGGGTAAATCAGCGATGTATCTTTTAAGCGATCTTGCAAGTGGCGTGACGGGTGAGATTCACTACGTTGATTGCGGATATAATACAATGGGTATGGCTGATATCACAACTGATGATGAAGGTAATACGATTTTAGCTATAAACAAATAAAATCTAGGGGTCATTTGACTCCTGGAATTTACAAGCTTAAGCTCGTTTTGGCTAAAATAACTCAAAATTTTTATTCAAGGTTTTTTATGAGAGGCTACAAAATTTTTTCAGGAACAGCAAATTTGGAATTTTCAAAAAAGATAGCACAGTATCTTTCTCTTCCTCTTAGTGAGGCTAGTATTAAGCGTTTTAGCGACGGCGAAATTAGCGTTCAAATAGGCGAAAGTGTGCGTGGCAAAGATGTGTTTGTTATCCAGCCAACCTGTGCTCCTGCAAATATAAATTTAATGGAACTTTTAATACTCACAGACGCACTTAAGCGAAGCTCTGCTAGTTCTATAACTGCGATAGTGCCATATTTTGGCTATGCAAGACAAGATAGAAAGGCTGCACCAAGAGTGCCGATAACCGCAAAACTTGTTGCAAATATGATGCAAGTAGCTGGGATTGACCGCGTTGTTACGATGGATTTACACGCTGGGCAAATTCAGGGCTTTTTTGACATTCCAGTTGATAACCTTTATGGAAGTATTGTTTTTAACGACTATGTAAAGGCTAAAAACCTGCCAAATCCAATTGTCGCAAGTCCAGATGTGGGTGGTGTTGCTAGAGCTAGGGCGTTAGCAAAAAAACTAGAGCTTGATATGGTTATAGTCGATAAGCGTCGCGAAAAGGCAAATGAGAGCGAAGTAATGAATATCATCGGCGACGTAAATGGTAAAGATGTGATACTAGTTGATGATATGATAGATACCGCAGGAACGATAGTAAAAGCCGCAAAAGCATTTAAAGAGCGTGGAGCAACTAGTGTAATGGCGTTTTGTACACATCCTGTACTAAGTGGTGCTGCGTATGATAACCTAAAAATGGGCTATCTTGATGAGCTTGTTGTGACAGATACCATACCTTTAAAAGAGGAGCTTGGGTGTATAAAGGTTGTTAGTGTTGCACCGCTTTTTGGCGAAACAATTAGACGAATTTATCATAATGAAAGCGTAAATGGCTTATTTGTTTGATTTTTTAGCTTAAATTGTGAAATTTAAGCTAAATTTTATTGACAAAAAAGTTTTTTTTATATAAAATTGCAACTTCATTCATAAGCATTCCGGATTAGCTCAGCGGTAGAGTAGTCGGCTGTTAACCGATTGGTCGCTGGTTCGAATCCAGCATCCGGAGCCACTTTTATTTAAAAATCCATTTTAATCCCTCTTTAATCAATATTTAATGTTAATATGTTGCGCTGGATCTTAAAAAGTAAATTACATCACCACGGTTTTGTTTTGATACCAATCTAGTATAAGGTTTGTGGTTAGCTCCCTATTATTTCTTGCTTATGTAGCTATGTTTAATCTTAAACCTTTAAATAAGTTTAAGATTGTATAATTCCATAAAGAATAGTAATAGATATAATTGTAGACGGTACTGAAAAAGGTGGCAAACGCATCAAATTTAGGTACTTAAGAGTTATGGCAACAAAAAAGCCCTAAATGACTTCATAATCAAGCTAAACGACATAAAGGAGGAGGTATGAAAGTACAAAACAACAAAGAAAATAGAGATCGGCTAAAAAGAATGATCGATAGAGCTAAGCGGGTATTAGAAAAAAAAGAAGAATCACGTGCCAAGCTTTATGAAAAATATATAAAAAATAATTTTAAGTAAAGGATTTTGCTATGGAAGGTTTGATTACTATTTTAGTTATAGTGGGTGTATCTGCTTATTGTGGATATAAAAAAGGCTTAGGTAAAGCAGATATGTTTAATGGTGTTAGAAAAAAATATGAAGAAATATTCGAAGAAAATAAAAAATTAAATACAAAAAATCAAAATTTAAATCAACGAAATCAAGAGTTGATAACGAGTATAGATAAATTCGCACGAGAAGAAAAAGAAATTTTATATGTAAAAGATAATTTAAACCAAGTAAAGCAAAAAATTAGCAAATTATCAAAAATAGAAAAAGATATATCAAAAAATGAGATAAAACTAAAAGAGTTAATAAATAAAGCTGACTTGTATTCTCGTATAGATGAGTTGATAGGGTATGGACATTTTGAAACTCCAAATTATCTATACGAAATGTCCCAATCGTTTGTAGAAGCTATAAAAATAAATCGGAACAAACAAAAAAAGATGATAACAGATAAGGTGGCAATAGAATACGCAGAAAATAACATCATAACAAATTTTACATCTTTAAATAATCAGATATTTAAAAACACGTCAAAGTTGATGATAAAAACATATAATATCGAGTGTGATTTTTTAATAGAAAAGGTAACGCCGTCAAATTTTAGTAAAACTTTAGAAAAAATTTGGGGACTAGCAACTGAAATAGAAAAAATATCGCCAACTCTTGAAATTGTGTTTAATGATAAATATATTGAATTAAAAATGCAAGAGTGTGAATTGGTGTATCAATATAAATTAAAAAAACAAGAAGAAAAAGAAGAACAGATACTTATAAGAGAGCGTATGAATGAAGAAAAAAGAGCAAATGCAGAATATCAAAAAGCTATAGATGATGCGAAAAAAGAGGAAGAAATATACGAAAAATTACTAAATAAAGTGAAGTTGGAGCTAGAATATGCAACAAGCGAAGAAAAAGCGTTAAAAGAGAAACAGATAGAAGAGCTTGAAGCAAAGCTAAAAGAAGCAGAAGCAAATAGTCAAAGAGCAATTAGTTTGGCACAGCAAACAAAAAGGGGCTATATATACATTATAAGCAATATAGGTAGTTTTGGAGAAAATGTTTATAAAATAGGAATGACAAGAAGACTAGAGCCGATGGATAGAATAGATGAATTAGGAGATGCTAGTGTGCCATTCAAATTCGATGTTCACGCGATAATATATTGCGAAGATGCACCTAATGTAGAGTATCAATTGCATAAATATTTTGCAAATTCAAGAGTAAATGCTGTAAATTTTAGAAAAGAATTTTTTAAAGTTTCTTTGCAAGAAATCAAACAAGCATTGGATGAGATAATAAAAGATGAGTATGAGTTTAAAACAACGATATTAGCTGAAGAATATTTTGAAAGTTTAAGACTTAGAAAAAATAGCTAGCGGAGTCAAAAAAATGACTGCTCTAGCTTGTAAGTGTGAGAATATACACGATAAGTTTAAGTCCCAAACAGCTAAGACTTAGGTCTTGGCTGTTTGGGAGTATGACTTTATAATCCTAACTCATTGATCTAATTTATACCTAAAAAAACATCAAAAAGTAAAACTTTATTTAAAAAGCATTATAAATTTTAACATTACTTTAAGTGGGGGGGGTAAAATACCATTGTGATTTCTACAATAATTTAAGGAGTTAAAATGAAATTTTCAAAGATTGCATGTGTTGCACTTTTAAGTGCTAGTATATCTACGGTTGCGTTGGCTCAACAAGCCCAGCCTCAACAAGTTCGGAAAACCAAATTAGAACTTCTAGAAGAAATTAAAAAAGATGAAGTAACTAGAACAGCAGGCTATAATACAATTGTTGAAGCTATAAACGAATTGCGAACCATAGGTTATGATAAATTAAAAACTTGGAGTGGAGATAAAAGCAATACTGATACTGATATAAATACAAAAATTTACAGCGCATTAGAAAAAATACAAAAAGCAACAGCAGACATCAAAAATAAAGATAAAAAACTTAAAGTAACCAAAGAGAGCTCAACACTTACAATAACTCAACAAGGAGAAATAAAAATACTTATAAAGGGAGATGGTAATACGGCAGTTAACGGTGGCAACGATCAGGAATTAGTCCTAAGTCTTGAAACTTTTAAAGCCGATAATAAAGAAAAAATAAAAGATATTTTTGCTGAAAACAACAGAGATGTTTGGGAGGCATTTATAAAAGATTTTACAGCACAGCATAATGTAGAACAAAAAGTTAGACTTAAAGCTATAGATAGAGCAGCGTTAAAAGTTGTGCAAGATACTCCCGCCGATCAAGTTATCAATCCTAATGACAGATATTTATTATTTATTGAAAATAAAAGCCTTGTGGAAAATGCTGCTAAAGCAAGTATGAAAGACGGGCAAGCTGCTCTTATAGAAGCACGTGCCGCGGTAGACAAAGCCATAAAAGAAGTAAGTGAAGACAAGTTAACGTTACTAAGCAAAGACAATGCAGGGATAATCAAACAAGAAACTACTGTAAATGCGCTCATAAAAACATTAGAAGAAGCAAAGAAAAAAAATAGCAATGATGAAGCGGCTGTTAAAGCAAAAGCCGACGCATTAATAGCTGCCATAGATGCAGGTGTAAAGCTACAAACTAAAGCAAACAATGGTAGAGCACTAACCAAAGAGGACATTAATGGAATAAAGAATGGCACTGCAAATAAAGATGATTTTGATAATGGTGGCGCAGATAATACAACTAGTGATGAGAATAAGGCTAAAATCCTAGATTCCCTTATAGGCAATAATCAGAATTCTGGTGCTCAAAAAGCAGTAAAGGAAGCAAATCAGGTAATAGAAAAAGTAATAGATAAAATAGAGAAAGTCACAGAAGCAGAAACTGTAATTAAAGAAGCAAATAAAGTTATAGCTAAGTATGCAAGCGAATCCGCAAAAGCAACCAGCGACGAAGGCATCGCAAATGCTAAGTCAAAGGCTCTAAATACAGCTATAAAAGATAAAAAACCTAGTGACCA
The DNA here is from genome assembly GCF_013372205.1 of Campylobacter mucosalis. NCBI lineage: Bacteria > Pseudomonadati > Campylobacterota > Epsilonproteobacteria > Campylobacterales > Campylobacteraceae > Campylobacter > Campylobacter mucosalis. Next base: position 1,330,138 of record NZ_CP053831.1, on the reverse strand, counting down.
AATCGCAAAAGCCCAACAAGAACTAAAAAACGCAGCTAATGCTCGTGCAACAGGTGTAACAAAGGTTGCAAACCTAGAAGAGAAACAAGGTGAAGTATTAGGATCATTTACTGATACTGTCTTAGCAAATGATACTGTAAAATCTATAGTAACCTCATATAATGCAAAAGAACTTGCTGATACTGCAAAAGCACTAAACACATCAATAGAGCAAAGCCAACGATCACAGAACAAAGGTACATCTACTGATATCATAATGTTTAATACAGGACTTGCTACAAACACTCGCTTAGCAAAACTATCAAACCCATTTAATGCAGACCTAGCACTAGCACAAGCTATTAATGAGCTAGAAGGAGAAACATTTGCTGATGCTGGTGATAGTCTATCAAGTGTAATAAAAGAGTATACAAATAGATTTAACCATGATAATAACCTATGGGGTAATATCTTTGGTGGTAAAGGTAAAATAAAAGACTCTGCTAATCCAAGCATTTGGGGTGTAACACTAGGTTATGATAAAGCATTTGATAACACTATAGTTGGTGGATTTATCAACTATGCAAAAGTACAATCAAAAGATTCACAAGTAAGAAGTGAATCTGATAACTATAGCTTTGGTGTATATTCAAGAAGCTACTTTGATCAAAGCGAGATAGATGCTAAGATTGGATATGGATTTGGAAGAAATGAACTAAGCAGACATGCAATGGATTCTAAGATAGGTACTTCAACAGGAAAGTATGATAGTAAATTCTTTGATGTAGATGTTGAGTATGGTTATGTATTTGGTTTAGGTAATGCTATGTTTATTAAACCTATAGCAGGTCTATCATATACTCATATTAAACATGATGGCTTTACAGAAGATGGTAATGTTCCTGCTATATTTGGTAATACAACTCTAAAGACACTAAAAGCAAAACTTGGTAGTGAGTTTAGAGTATATACTGATAATGCAGGCTACTTTTATATAACTCCTGGTGTAGAAAGAGAACTTAGTAAGAGTGCAAATGACCTTAGTGTAAAATTTGTAGGTTCTAGTAAAGATGTAGTGTTTGATGCTGATAAGAAAAAGAATACATACATTACTCTTAAGACTGGTGCTGAGTTTAAGATTACAAACAATCTAAGCACAAACATTAACTTTGGTGCAAAAGCTAAAGCAAAAGAACAATACTACAATGGAACACTTGGAGTTTCTTATAAATTCTAAGATACATACAATAAGTATGCATACAAACATACAATAAACATACATACATACTAAACAGCTAAGACTTAGGTCTTGGCTGTTTGGAAGTATGACTTTATAATCCTAACTCATTAATCTAATTTACACCTAAAAACATCAAAAAGTAAAACTTTATTTAAAAAGCATTATAAATTTTAACATTACTTTAAGTGGGGGGGGGTAAAATACCATTGTGATTTCTACAATAATTTAAGGAGTTAAAATGAAATTTTCAAAGATTGCATGTGTTGCACTTTTAAGTGCTAGTATATCTACGGTTGCATTGGCTGATAATGAATTAAAAAATCTGCAAGATGCTAAAATAGATGAAGTAACTAGAACGGCTGCTTACAAAGAGATTCTTGAAGTTGTAAATAGCTTAAAAACTATAGGTTATGAAAACTTAGCTAAATGGAATGGAGCTAAAGCAGTCAATGACGGTGTAGATCAACTAAAAGAGGATGTAAATGGTAAAATTTATGACGCTTTTGGAAAAATAGAGGGATTAAAAGACAAAATAGCCCCAGGGGCTTCTGATTTGATAATAAAAGGTAGCAAAAACTCAAAATTAGTAATAGGAAGCGATAAATCCATAAAAATAACCATAGCTGATGATGGCAATACGGCAGTTCAAGAAACCAGCCTGACACTTTCAGATTTTGAAGCTCTTAATAAAGATAAAATAAAAGAGATATTTGCCGAAAACAACAGAGACGTTTGGCAAGCCCTTATAAAAGATTTCACAAATAAACATAATGAATTAAAGGCTAAAAGAGACGCTAAGATACAAGAAGAGAGTTTGAAATTCGCTGCTTCAGACCAAAGTTTAGTAGTTACACCCAATGATAAATATTCAGCATATATTGAGAGCAAAAATGATGTGAAGAACGCTATCAATGCAGATATAAAATCAAAGCAAGGCGCAGTTGTAAAAGCCAAAGAGGAAGTGAGTAAGGCTATAAAAGCTACAGATGCCAAGATAGTAACTTTGCTCAGCACAGATAATAAAAAGATAGCAGAGCAAGAGACTCTTGTGTCAAACGTATTAAATCAGCTAAATACAGCAGAAGCTAAGGGTAAAACACAAGAAGGTAACATAGAAAAGGCAGCTGCACTAAAAGCAGCCATAGATGCAGGTGTAAAACTTAAAAGAAAAAATGCAGAGGATACACTTCTAACCAAAGGTGACATTGATGCTATCCTTGCTGGCACAGCAAATAAAGATGATTTTGACAATGACAATGTACCTGATTTGTCAGGAGATGAAAATAAAGGAAAAAGTTCTAAATGCTCTTATTGGAGATGTTGGTAGACAAGAAGGCGCTGCCAATATGACAAACAAAGCAAAACAGGAGATAGAAAAAGTTACAAACAAGATAAATGACGTATCAGACAAAGAAACCGAGCTTAAAGCCTCAAACGATCTTATGGCTAAATTTGAAGATGTAGTAGCAAAAGCAACCAGTGATGAGAGTATTACAGCCACCAAGTCTACTGATCTAAAATTAGCCATAGAAAGCAAGGATACCGACCAAATAAAAACAGCCCAACAAGAACTAAAAAACGCAGCTAATGCTCGTGCAACAGGTGTAACAAAGGTTGCAAACCTAGAAGAGAAACAAGGTGAAGTATTAGGATCATTTACTGATACTGTCTTAGCAAATGATACTGTAAAATCTATAGTAACCTCATATAATGCAAAAGAACTTGCTGATACTGCAAAAGCACTAAACACATCAATAGAGCAAAGCCAACGATCACAGAACAAAGGTACATCTACTGATATCATAATGTTTAATACAGGACTTGCTACAAACACTCGCTTAGCAAAACTATCAAACCCATTTAATGCAGACCTAGCACTAGCACAAGCTATTAATGAGCTAGAAGGAGAAACATTTGCTGATGCTGGTGATAGTCTATCAAGTGTAATAAAAGAGTATACAAATAGATTTAACCATGATAATAACCTATGGGGTAATATCTTTGGTGGTAAAGGTAAAATAAAAGACTCTGCTAATCCAAGCATTTGGGGTGTAACACTAGGTTATGATAAAGCATTTGATAACACTATAGTTGGTGGATTTATCAACTATGCAAAAGTACAATCAAAAGATTCACAAGTAAGAAGTGAATCTGATAACTATAGCTTTGGTGTATATTCAAGAAGCTACTTTGATCAAAGCGAGATAGATGCTAAGATTGGATATGGATTTGGAAGAAATGAACTAAGCAGACATGCAATGGATTCTAAGATAGGTACTTCAACAGGAAAGTATGATAGTAAATTCTTTGATGTAGATGTTGAGTATGGTTATGTATTTGGTTTAGGTAATGCTATGTTTATTAAACCTATAGCAGGTCTATCATATACTCATATTAAACATGATGGCTTTACAGAAGATGGTAATGTTCCTGCTATATTTGGTAATACAACTCTAAAGACACTAAAAGCAAAACTTGGTAGTGAGTTTAGAGTATATACTGATAATGCAGGCTACTTTTATATAACTCCTGGTGTAGAAAGAGAACTTAGTAAGAGTGCAAATGACCTTAGTGTAAAATTTGTAGGTTCTAGTAAAGATGTAGTGTTTGATGCTGATAAGAAAAAGAATACATACATTACTCTTAAGACTGGTGCTGAGTTTAAGATTACAAACAATCTAAGCACAAACATTAACTTTGGTGCAAAAGCTAAAGCAAAAGAGCAATACTATAATGGAACACTTGGAGTTTCTTATAAATTCTAAGATACATACAATAAGTATGCATACAAACATACAATAAACATACATACATACTAAACAGCTAAGACTTAGGTCTTGGCTGTTTGGAAGTATGACTTTATAATCCTAACTCATTAATCTAATTTACACCTAAAAACATCAAAAAGTAAAACTTTATTTAAAAAGCATTATAAATTTTAACATTACTTTAAGTGGGGGGGTAAAATACCATTGTGATTTCTACAATAATTTAAGGAGTTAAAATGAAATTTTCAAAGATTGCATGTGTTGCACTTTTAAGTGCTAGTATATCTACGGTTGCATTGGCTGATAATGATCAGCTAACTGGGTTGCTTAGTGCAAAAAATTACCAAGCAACAAAAGAGGCTGCTTATCAAAATATTATGAAAGCCATAAAGGATTTACAAAACATAAAGTATGCCAACTTAAAAAACTGGAATGGTGATGCAGCTGGAGACGGTAAAAATGGTCTCTCAGCAGAGCTAAATACAAAAATTTACAATGCATTAAAAACCATCAAAGACAATAAGGAGAATATTAAAGGTCTTGAAAAACTTGAAGTGGCAAGTGGCACCTCAAAACTAACAATAGAGACAAATGGAGATATAAAATTAATTATAACTGAGGATAGTGGCAAACACACAGCAGTTAATAATGGTGGCTCTGATGCGATAACTTTAACTCTTGAAGATTTTAAAAGTGGTAGCGGTCAAAATAATGACAAAATAGAAAAGATGTTTGCTGACAACAATAAAGATGTTTGGGATAAATTTATAGAAGAATTTATAAAAGAACACAATAGGTTAAAAGCTAGTAGAGACTCAGAAATAAATACAGAAGCATTAAATCTTGTAAAAGCTGCTGGTGGCGTGGTTGATCCAGATGATCAGTACTCAGCATTCATTGAAAATAAAAGCACTATAGATAATGCTATTAAAGCAGACATAGCCGCAAAAGAAAAAGCTGTTACAGATGCTCAAGGTAAAGTAGATGAAGCGGTAAAAAAAGTAGTTGCAGATAATTTAAATCTACTAAGAAAAGACAATGCAGGGATAATTAAACAAGCGGAGGCTATTAACGCACTTGCAAAACAGCTAGATGATGCAAAACCTTTAGAATCAAAACAAGAAAATAACATACAAAAAGCAACAGCATTAAAAGCAGCCATAGATGCAGGTGTAAAACTTAAAAGAAAAAATGCAGAAGCTACACTTCTAACTAAAGATGACATTGATGCTATTCTTGCTGGTGGTGCTGGTAAGGTAAAAGTGGTTGCAGGTGATTTTGATGGTAATGCAAATGATTTAACAGGAGATGCCAATATAGGAACGGTTCTAAATGCCCTTATAGGTGAAGTTGGTGTTAGTGGCGCTCTGCAGGCAAAAGAAATAGCAAAAACAGAAATAGAAAAAATAACGCAAGAGATAGAAAAAGTAGACACAGCAAACGGCGAACTTAAAAAATCTAACAAACTTATGACTGACACAGATAAAACTATTGCGACAATTACTAGTAGCGAAGAAATAGCGTTTTTTAAATCTACCGCACTAGATAATGTTATACAAAATAAACAATCTGACCAAATCGCAAAAGCCCAACAAGAACTAAAAAACGCAGCTAATGCTCGTGCAACAGGTGTAACAAAGGTTGCAAACCTAGAAGAGAAACAAGGTGAAGTATTAGGATCATTTACTGATACTGTCTTAGCAAATGATACTGTAAAATCTATAGTAACCTCATATAATGCAAAAGAACTTGCTGATACTGCAAAAGCACTAAACACATCAATAGAGCAAAGCCAACGATCACAGAACAAAGGTACATCTACTGATATCATAATGTTTAATACAGGACTTGCTACAAACACTCGCTTAGCAAAACTATCAAACCCATTTAATGCAGACCTAGCACTAGCACAAGCTATTAATGAGCTAGAAGGAGAAACATTTGCTGATGCTGGTGATAGTCTATCAAGTGTAATAAAAGAGTATACAAATAGATTTAACCATGATAATAACCTATGGGGTAATATCTTTGGTGGTAAAGGTAAAATAAAAGACTCTGCTAATCCAAGCATTTGGGGTGTAACACTAGGTTATGATAAAGCATTTGATAACACTATAGTTGGTGGATTTATCAACTATGCAAAAGTACAATCAAAAGATTCACAAGTAAGAAGTGAATCTGATAACTATAGCTTTGGTGTATATTCAAGAAGCTACTTTGATCAAAGCGAGATAGATGCTAAGATTGGATATGGATTTGGAAGAAATGAACTAAGCAGACATGCAATGGATTCTAAGATAGGTACTTCAACAGGAAAGTATGATAGTAAATTCTTTGATGTAGATGTTGAGTATGGTTATGTATTTGGTTTAGGTAATGCTATGTTTATTAAACCTATAGCAGGTCTATCATATACTCATATTAAACATGATGGCTTTACAGAAGATGGTAATGTTCCTGCTATATTTGGTAATACAACTCTAAAGACACTAAAAGCAAAACTTGGTAGTGAGTTTAGAGTATATACTGATAATGCAGGCTACTTTTATATAACTCCTGGTGTAGAAAGAGAACTTAGTAAGAGTGCAAATGACCTTAGTGTAAAATTTGTAGGTTCTAGTAAAGATGTAGTGTTTGATGCTGATAAGAAAAAGAATACATACATTACTCTTAAGACTGGTGCTGAGTTTAAGATTACAAACAATCTAAGCACAAACATTAACTTTGGTGCAAAAGCTAAAGCAAAAGAACAATACTACAATGGAACACTTGGAGTTTCTTATAAATTCTAAGATACATACAATAAGTATGCATACAAACATACAATAAACATACATACATACTAAACAGCTAAGACTTAGGTCTTGGCTGTTTGGAAGTATGACTTTATAATCCTAACTCATTAATCTAATTTATTAATCTTAACTTTATCACTATTATGTAGCATCCGTACAAGATTGTATCTCTAAAATCAGCTAAAATTCTGTCATATTAAAAAATTAAATAAATGATAAGCTATGGCAGAATCTCACGTAATATCAGCCCTTACAGCTGTTATATAAATATCTACATATTTTTATACCTAAAAACATTTTGTAGATGTTGGCGTTATGCTGTTTGCTTTGTTGTATTCATCTTGGATTTTTCGTCTTTGTGTCGTTATGTCAATGGCTTCTTGCATTGAGTTTGTAATCTTTTTACAAAATATCACAACCATGCCATTTATGTTGAGTTAGAGTTATAAAGTTAGGATTATAAAGTCATACTTCCAAACAGCCAAGACCTAAGTCTTAGCTGTTTAGTATGTATGTATGTTTATTGTATGTTTGTATGCATACTTATTGTATGTATCTTAGAATTTATAAGAAACTCCAAGTGTTCCATTGTAGTATTGTTCTTTTGCTTTAGCTTTTGCACCAAAGTTAATGTTTGTGCTTAGATTGTTTGTAATCTTAAACTCAGCACCAGTCTTAAGAGTAATGTATGTATTCTTTTTCTTATCAGCATCAAACACTACATCTTTACTAGAACCTACAAATTTTACACTAAGGTCATTTGCACTCTTACTAAGTTCTCTTTCTACACCAGGAGTTATATAAAAGTAGCCTGCATTATCAGTATATACTCTAAACTCACTACCAAGTTTTGCTTTTAGTGTCTTTAGAGTTGTATTACCAAATATAGCAGGAACATTACCATCTTCTGTAAAGCCATCATGTTTAATATGAGTATATGATAGACCTGCTATAGGTTTAATAAACATAGCATTACCTAAACCAAATACATAACCATACTCAACATCTACATCAAAGAATTTACTATCATACTTTCCTGTTGAAGTACCTATCTTAGAATCCATTGCATGTCTGCTTAGTTCATTTCTTCCAAATCCATATCCAATCTTAGCATCTATCTCGCTTTGATCAAAGTAGCTTCTTGAATATACACCAAAGCTATAGTTATCAGATTCACTTCTTACTTGTGAATCTTTTGATTGTACTTTTGCATAGTTGATAAATCCACCAACTATAGTGTTATCAAATGCTTTATCATAACCTAGTGTTACACCCCAAATGCTTGGATTAGCAGAGTCTTTTATTTTACCTTTACCACCAAAGATATTACCCCATAGGTTATTATCATGGTTAAATCTATTTGTATACTCTTTTATTACACTTGATAGACTATCACCAGCATCAGCAAATGTTTCTCCTTCTAGCTCATTAATAGCTTGTGCTAGTGCTAGGTCTGCATTAAATGGGTTTGATAGTTTTGCTAAGCGAGTGTTTGTAGCAAGTCCTGTATTAAACATTATGATATCAGTAGATGTACCTTTGTTCTGTGATCGTTGGCTTTGCTCTATTGATGTGTTTAGTGCTTTTGCAGTATCAGCAAGTTCTTTTGCATTATATGAGGTTACTATAGATTTTACAGTATCATTTGCTAAGACAGTATCAGTAAATGATCCTAATACTTCACCTTGTTTCTCTTCTAGGTTTGCAACCTTTGTTACACCTGTTGCACGAGCATTAGCTGCGTTTTTTAGTTCTTGTTGGGCTTTTGCGATTTGGTCAGGTTTCTTCTCTGTTATGGCTTTCTTGAGGGCTCCTAGTTTATCTCCTGCAATATCTGAACTGCTAGTGACTTCTGCAATAACTTTGTTTGCCTTAGCCATAAATTCATTTATTTCAGAAAGTTCAGACTCCGCGTGTGTTACAGCTGCTACTGCACCTGTTACTTTACCTATCTCGGTTTTTGCAGCTTCTACTGCCTTTTGAGCACCAGCATTGTTATTCTCACCTATAAGTGCGTTTAGAACATTAGCTTTTTTTGTGTTGTCTGTTAAGTCAGTTTGTTGACCATCAAAATCAGTCGCAGTCGCAGTGCCAGCAACAATCTTATTAACGTCTTCTTTGGTTAGCAGCTTGCCATTGTTTGCTTTAGTTTGCAGCTTTACACCTGCATCTATGGCAGCTATTAATGCGTCGGCTTTTGCTTTAATATCTGAATCGGCATTACCACCTTGATCTTTTGCTTTAGTCAATTTATCTGTAAGTGCACCAATATCAGTTGATTGCTTTTCAATTGCTTTTTTGTCTGTGCTACGAAGTGTTAGCGTATCTTTTTTTACACCTGCTATTGCTTGGTTTAATTCTTTTTGTTTTTCTGTGACATTAGCTTGTCCTTCTTTTACATCATTTTGGATTTTATTTAGTATAAAATCTTTATTTACAACAAATGCTTTGTATTGATCGTCTTTTTCATCTATTGTGTCATATTGTTTTATAATATTTTCCACAGCACTGTCTATAGCACTCTCTCTTTCCTCTTTTTTTTCATTGTGCTTTTCTTTAAATTGTTCTACAAACGATTCCCAAACATCTTTGTTATTTTCTGCAAACATAGCATTTATCTTATCATGAATGTTGCCGCTATTTTTAAACTCATCAAGAGATATAGCTATTTCTTGACCACCATTATCAACCGCTGTGTTATCACCGCCTGTTATTTTTAATTTTATAACTCCATGTTCATCTATTGTTAATGTTGAACCATCTTTGCCATCTAGTTGGATAGATCCACTTTCTGTAATTTTGGTTTTTTCAGTTTTTATCACTTCAAGAGCTTTATAAATTTTTGTATTTATATCAGTATCAGAAGTACCTTTGTCTCCGGTCCATTTGCTTAGTTCACCGTAAATACTACCCAACTCATTTACGGCTTTAAGAATTTTATTATAAGCAGCTGTTCTAACTAATTCACTCTCTTTGTTCTTAATTAGATTTGCCACATTTTGATTTGGTTGAGCCAACGCAACCGTAGATATACTAGCACTTAAAAGTGCAACACATGCAATCTTTGAAAATTTCATTTTAACTCCTTAAATTATTGTAGAAATCACAATGGTATTTTACCCCCCCCACTTAAAGTAATGTTAAAATTTATAATGCTTTTTAAATAAAGTTTTACTTTTTGATGTTTTTTGGGTGTAGAGATTGACTGAAATTTCAATCTACTTTTCATTAAATTTTATATGACATATTAAGAAATTAACGGGCTTTATAGTATAGTTGTGCATGGGCACAATTGACGAACCCCCCCCCCATTTGATATAATCCGACCCTTTATAATAAGAATTAATAAAAAAGGAATATGTAATGTTATTGCAAGTTGGAGTGGTAAAACAACTAAGTGGTTATGCTTTGGCAGTTGGTACAAATGGAAATCAAAGGATTTTGCAAGTAGGAGATGCCGTATTTGCAGGTGAGGTTGTAAAGACGATTGGAAACACAAATGCTGTATTGTCGATGGATAACGGCAAACAAATGGATATAGGAGCAAGTGATAGTGTTTTGCTAGATTCTAGTGTGACACAAGATAGTGGCTTTGGGCAAGATGCTGTAGTTGCTGATCTTGCTGATTTACAAAAGGTAATTTTAGCAGGTATCGATCTTTCTAACCTAGAAGAAACCGCAGCGGGTAGCAGTGCTGGTAGTGGGGAAGGTGGTACTGCTCAGATAAATCCAGCGTACTTTGCAGATGGTGGACACTATTCAAATGTAAATGCGGATTATAGAGATTTAGGCACTTTTGGCGATGATGGAGTAGCTTGGTTTACTAGCATAGGTGGTGCACCTAACGACACTCAAGATATTGATGGCAACAAGAGTTCTATCGCGACTAACCCAAAAGATGCTAAAGGCGGCTTTGCTATTCCTAGTGTCCTAGCAGATTCAAAAGACACTCCTGATACAATAAAAGACAAAATAAGTAGTAGTGGTGGAGCTGTTGAGGGTAATGATAAGGATAAGGATGTTATTTCATTTAAAGTGGATCCAGGTACGCCCGCAACTACAGTGGCTTATAGCGTTATAAGCGGCACAGCTGGTGATGATGATTACTCTAAAGTTAAAGTAGATAGTAATTGGCCTACTGATGGTATAGATGTATCAACTTTAACAGATAAGATAAACATCAAGGTGAGTGCTGACACAGATACTATTGACGGTAAGATTGTCATGAATGTTTCAGAGGAGGGTTTAGCTGGTGGCATTAAAGATACTAGGGGTGATAGCGATGCTACGGATAGCGCAACGACGGTAAAAACAATTGCCGCAGAAAGTTCTAGTGCGGTTAAATTTGCATTTGTAGCTCCAAGCAACACAGATAGTGGTTTGAAATCAGGTGGAGTAACGGTAGTATGGGAGAAATCAGACGATAACACCATGATAGGTAAAGCTGGTAGTGAAGAGGTGCTAAAAGTCACACTAAATGCAAACACAGGCGAAGTAAATGCGGTCCTAAACAAGCCTATTGATCACTCAGTAAACGAAAAATATACTGTAAAAAATGTCGAAGATATCCTATCTACATCTTTAAAAGTTAAGGCTACAAATACATTTGGCTCGACAGCTGAAGCTGATATTAAGATAAATATCGAAGATGATTCGCCAGAGTTTTATGTAGATGCCACAAAAGATATAGAAGTTACTTTTGCTGAGCAGGTAAATGCCACGCTTGTGCTTGACTTTTCTGCAAGTATGCTTTGGGGTATAAATGATGACCCTAATAAGGATACTGAAAGAAAGAACTATAAAACTAGCGAAAAGGATACGAGGTTAGAAATTGCCAAAGAGAAAATTTTAAAGATGCTTGATGAGTATCAGGAGCTTGGTAGTGATAATGTAAAGATTAGTATTGTTGGATTTGCAAAAACTGCAAAAGTCCTAGACTCAAATGGTCAAACGTGGATGAGTATAGCCGAAGCTAAAGATATTATAAATAAAGAATATGCTTATGATAAGTTAAAGAGTTTATGGGATAATGTTAATCTTGATATAGGCGCTGGCACAAACTATGATGCGGCACTTGCTGTGGTAATGGATAAATTTAAAGATAGCGGCAAATTAAGTGGTAATGCTAAAAATAAACTATACTTCATATCTGATGGCGAGCCAACTGTTAGCGATGGATCTGCAGGTACTTTGACAAACCAAGGTGGCTCTAAAGCAGATAATGGCATTGGCGAAGCGGAGGAGGCTATTTGGAAAAAATTTCTTGTAGATAACAAAATCGATTCTGATGCGTTTATGTTAAGTAAAGATGTTAAGCAAGCAGACCTCAATCCTATCGCTTATGACGGCATAAACAATAAAGATAAAAATGCTAGACTATTTGAAGATCTAAAATTTGAAGTAGCTTTGGCAATGGGTAAAATTGCTCATAAAGATAGCGCTCTTGATAGTGACGGCGTAGATTTTGCATTTGGTGCAGATGGTGCAAAAGAGGTATCTATAACTATAAATGATAATGGCACAAAGGGTATAAAATACACTTATGATTTTGCTACTGATACTATTACACCCAATACTAGCGCGACTATTAAGGGCTCAAAACTTACTATCACAACAAAAGAGGGCTCAAAACTTACTATTGATATGAAAGATGGTAGTTATGAGTATAACGCTAGCCAAGGCGTTGCAAAATCTGGTGGTAAAGAGACTATCGGTATAACATACGAAGTAGTAGATAAAGATAATGATGGCAAAGGGAATGAAAAAACTACAACACTTAACTTCAAATCTAGTCTACCAAGCATCGTTCTAGATAGCTACGAAGATAGCGTAAGCCGTGTCCTAAAAGCAGGCAGTAATAGTCCCGTGACCATAGATGGTGCTAGTGCTAAGATTACGGTAGATAACTCTAACGTAGGAACATCTAAGGTTGCTCTAACCAACGACGCTACACCTGTTCTTGTGTTTAACATAAACGCGCAAGAGAGTGGATTTGTTAGTCTGTTAAATTCTAATGGCACTTATGTTGTATCTAATGCCGCCTTTAGCAAAGGTGATAAAGCTATTAAGATCACAATAGGAGCTGACGGAAGAGCTGAGTCGTATGCTACGACTTCTGATGGCGTTACATGGAACACCACATCAGTTCATCCAGATGATAAAGTCAAAATCTCTGCACTAGATTTAAAAGAGGAAAATGATAAATTTAGAGCCGAGATAACTACTAAAGGTGGAAAAAGTGTTGTTGATGTTGTGGTAAATTTAGATATCACACCTGATACGATACAAAATTTAGATGCGTCATTTACGAAAAAAGACTCATCTTACAACCTAGACTTTAAAGGCAACGTTTCTGATACACAAAATGACAACGCAGCAAATACATCTAAAACAGTTAAGATTATAGACCTAGATGATTTAGATAATCCAACAACTGCTAGTGTTGACTCAAATGGCGACTTTGTTAATAGTATTACTGGTATAACAGAGGGTAAAAACTACCTAGTAGAGCATACTGATGCCGCTGGTAACGTCACTAGAGAAACATATACGATTATCAAAAATAGCGGTCTTGACGTTGATATGTATTTTTACAACTACCGAGATAAGCTTGTTATGACTAGTGAAGAAAAAAACGGCGAGTCAGGCTATATTCAAACAGGAGATAACTACAAAAAATGGTTAGACAAGAAAGAGCCAAGTGCAACAGCTACGGCAGATAAGCTAAGCTTTGGATCTAGCGCTATGGGTAAGACCAATGGCGATATAGATGTAAATGAAACTGCGAAATTTACACCAAATAACTATACTCTAAGAGAAGCACTGCCTGTTGGCACGGATGTTATAGTGAAAATGGATGGATATATATACATAGACGCACCTGGTGTTTATTATTTTAAAACGAGCGGTCATAATAACAAATCTACTTTGTGTATTGATGGCAAGACCATAACAAGTACAGTATTTCAATCAAATCCTGTCGATGGTTCTTTAGTTCCTGCGACTGGCTCGTTTAATGCCGCAAAAGCTGGATTTTATAAGATAAGCGTTGATTATGTTGATATGGAAGGTACTGCTGCTTTAAATATAGATGTAAGCAAGACAGACGGTTCTAATTATAAAACCGTTGGCACTACTGGAAGTGGCACACATCTATACAGTAATAGTTATGTTAAAGCACTGGAACAAAATGGTAAAATTTCTGCAGATATTTCATCTACATCAGATTCTAGTATTAGCAGTGATAATATATCTAAAAACAAAGCATTTATACCAAATGGTTCGTTTAATTCTTCGTCAAACGACCTTATCGGTTTAAAGCAAAATGAAAATACGATAGAGGGTAGCAACCTAGATGAGAAATTTGTATATGATACAAACAAAACAATCGACGCAAAAGGTGGTACAGATACGCTAATCGTGATGGATAACATCGACTTTACAAAAGTTGCAGATCTTAATAAGAAACTAAACAGTTTTGAAAAGATCCAAATGGGCGCAAACGGCAAAGATGGCGCTGTTGAGATGACTTTAGACGCAAGAAGTTCCCTAGATATCATCGATAGTGTTGTTACTAAAAATAAAGTTATCGATATAAATGGCGGTAGTAATAGCACGATAAGTCCAAAACCTATTGAGAATGTAAGTGCAAGTGATAAGAGCGTTAATACTGTTCTTAAGATTGTAGGCGACCAGCACGATGTTTTAAAGCTAAAAGGATTTAAGCAATTAACTGAACAAAATGAGTTAAAAATGCTAAATGATAAGCATAATGTAGTAGGCGATAAGGAAAATCAAGTAGATACAAACAAAAGCAACGTCTATAAATGTGAGTCAAACGGCGAAACCGTTTATATCGAAGCAGATAAAAACATAAAGGTTGAGATCGACATCTAGTAAAAAAAAGGGGGGGGGCGTTAAGCCCCTTTATCTTAAGAGACTTTGGCCCTAATAAGAGCAGTTATCTCATTTGCATTTGGAAATCTGGCTTCATTTGTGCCAACCAAATCTTTTTTTGAAAAAATGATGTCGCCATCAACTTCAACGATGAAATTTCCACCGCTTCCTATAACCTTTTCAACCTTGATATCGTCGAAATTTTTAAGAAGTTCATCTTCTACACGAGAAGCTACTGGACGATAGTTTCAAGAGTTGCAGTAAGTGATTTTTACTTGCATTTTCTATCCTTTCTTGAAAAATCAAAAGCATTTTATATAAATTTAATAAATAGTTGTAAAATGGCCTGAAATTTAAAGGAGATAGTATGAAAAGCGTTGCGATACTTTTAGCTGATGGATTTGAAGAGATTGAGGCACTGGCTACGGCTGATATTTTGCGTAGAGCTGGTGTGGCTGTTAGCCTTGTTGGAGTTAACCAAAATTTTGTCAGAGGCACTCACGATATCATCGTAAAAAGCGATATCACGCTAGATGAGTTTGGTGATAAGAGCTTTGATATGATTGTTTTGCCAGGTGGTTTGCCTGGTGCTTCAAATCTTGCTTTAAATAAAAATGTGATTGAGATTGTGCGTGATTTTGACTCAAAGGGGAAATTTCTAGCTGCCATTTGTGCCGCGCCAATGGTGCTTGGCGAAGCTGGTGTGCTAAAAGATAGCTTTACTTGCTATCCTGGTTTTGAGAGTAACATCAAAGCAGGTAGCGCAAAATACACAAGCGAAAAAAACGTGGTAAAAGATAAAAATATCATCACTGCAAAAGGACCTGCCCTATCGCTGGAATTTGCCTTGTTTATCGTAAGTGAGCTAACTAGCAAACAAACAAGCGACAGCCTAAAGAGCGACTTACTACTTGAGCTTGTAAATGCTTGATATTACTGGGCTTGATCATCTTGTGCTTACCGTTAGCGATATTAGTCGTTCGGTAGAGTTTTATACGAGATAAAGCCACACGCCATAAATCCAACCTGTGGTAGTGCTGATTTGTGTTTTGTAACTAAAATGGATATAAATTTAGTAAAAGAGAGATTGCTACAAAATAATATCAAGCTTGATAGCGACATAGTCCAAAGAACTGGTGCTTTGGGGCAAATTTTATCCATTTACATAAGAGATCCGGATCTAAATTTAATAGAGATATCCCAGTATGTTGATAAGAAAAATTCCTAAATTTTACACGTTTTTTATTAAAATTTTGATTTTTTCTTAAAAATTTACACCTTTTTTTGAAATTTTAGATATGATTAAGAGAACCGAAATTTTTCGGAAAATTTTTAAAGGATTTCTTGTGAATATTTATGTGGGGAATTTGTCATATCGTATGACAGAATCAGAACTTAGGGGGGCTTTTGAGCCATTTGGCGAGGTTGTACGTGCAAAGATAGTAAAAGACAGAGAGACAAACAGATCAAAAGGTTTTGGTTTTGTCGAGATGCCTGATGATGATGCAGCAAAAAGAGCTATTGAGGAGCTAAACAACAAAGAGGTTAGCGGACGTGCTCTAAGAGTTAATGAGGCTAAACCAAGAGACTAATAAACAAGGCCGCTATCTTTGGCGGCCAATCTCACGCATAGCACCGACTCCAAGCGGTTATCTACACGCTGGAAATGCTATAAATTTCATCATCACATATCTTTTTACACGCTCACAAAACGGCTTTTTGCACCTTAGGATTGATGATTATGATTTAGTGCGTTATAAAGATGAGTATGTTTTAAATATATTTGATGTTTTGGAGTTTTTAAGGCTTGATTATGACGCAGGGGCTAGGAATTTAGCGGAGTTTCGCTCAAAATTTAGCTCAGCCTTTAGAAGCGAAATTTACAAACAAGCGGTTAAAAATTTAAAAGATACATATTTTTGCAGTTGCTCTAAACACACGCCAAATGCTTATAAAAACGGCATTTACACTGGAATTTGTAGAGATAAAAATTTGCCATTTATCTCAGGTCAGACTGCTTTAAAGATAAAGTGTGAGCTAAATTTGGGCGATTTTGTGCTTTTTAGAAAGGACGGATTTGTGGCTTACAATTTTGCAAGTGTCGTTGATGACGAGCTTTTAGGCGTAAATTTCATAGTTCGTGGAGCTGATTTATTTGAGTGTTCACAGGCTCAAAAATTTTTAGCCAACAAGCTAAATTACAAATTTCAAAACTGCGAAATTTTACACCACGAGCTTTTAAAAAAAGATGGCATTAAACTAAGCAAAAGCCAAAAAGCACCACCGATAAATCTAAAAGAAAGCCCACAAATTTACTATAAAATGGTAGCTAAAATGCTTGGTTTAAACCCAAAATCAAGTCAAAATTTAAACACCTTGCTTGAAGAGTTTAAAGAGCAAAAAAGCCAGTTATTAGCTAAATTTTGTTAATATTTTTCTGGTTAAAAAGGAAAAATATGAGCACATTTACACATCTACATCTACATACAGAATACTCGCTACTTGACGGCGCAAACAAGGTAAAAGAACTAGCTGCCACGCTAAAAGAGCAGGGCGTAAAAAGCGTCGCCATAACAGATCACGGCAATATGTTTGGAGCGATAGACTTTTATAAAACGATGAAAGATAAAGGCATAAAACCACTCATAGGTATTGAAGCTTACGTACATAATCAAGATGAGCTTGGCGATAAAAGCACAAAACAACGCTTTCACTTAATCCTAATCGCAAAAAACCAAACTGGATACAAAAATTTAATGTATCTTAGCTCGATGAGCTATATCGAGGGTTTTTACTACTATCCGCGTATAAATAAAAAGCTACTTCGTGAGCATTCAGAGGGGCTTATATGCACGGCGGCTTGTTTACAGGGCGAGGTTAGTTGGCATCTGAATTTAAGCGAGAGAAATCTGAAATTTGGCGCAAAAGGATATGAGAGAGCAAAGGAGGTCGCGCTTGAGTATAAGGAAATTTTTGGCGATGACTTTTATCTTGAGATAATGCGTCACGGCATAGGCGATCAAAGGCGTATCGACGATGATATTTTGCGTATCGCAAAGGAGACTGGCATAAAGATCATTGCTACAAACGACACTCACTATACATTTAAAGAAAGAGCCGACGCACACGAGGTTTTTATGTGTATAGCGATGAACAAAAACCTAGATGACCCAAACCGCCTAAAACATAGCGTTCACGAATTTTATGTAAAGACTTCAGAGCAAATGAAAGAGCTATTTTTAGATGTTCCAGAGGTTATAGAAAATACTCAAGAAATAGTAGATAAATGTAATCTTGAGATAAAGCTAGGCGACGCGACACCGCCAAATTTTAAATTTACCATTGAATATGCTAGGGAGCGTGGCATAGAGCTACCTGAGCCAAATGAGCGTTATAGCTTTAAAAATGACGCTGTATTTTTTGAGTATGAGTGTTGGCGTGGTTTAAATGAGCGTTTAAAATTCGTCCCTACCGAGCAGCACGAACTTTATAAAGAGCGTCTTAAGCGTGAGATTGAGATTATAAATAAGATGAATTTCCCAGGCTATATGATAATCGTTTGGGATTTTATAAATGAAGCTAAGAAGCGTGGTGTGCCTGTTGGTCCAGGCAGGGGCTCGGCAGCTGGTTCGCTTGTGGCTTACTCGCTTCGTATCACAGACCTTGATCCGATACCTTATAGTTTGCTTTTTGAGAGATTTTTAAATCCAGAGCGTGTAAGTATGCCAGATATCGACGTGGATTTTTGTCAGACAAGGCGTGGCGAGATTATTGATTATGTGATTGAAAAATACGGCAAATTTAACGTTGCGGGTGTTATTACATTTGGTAAGTTACTCGCAAAAGGCGTTATACGCGATGTCGCTAGGGTTTGTGGTATGCCTTATGCTGAGGCTGACGCTATGGCAAAGCTAATACCTGACGAGCTTGGTATAACGCTAAAAGACGCCTATGAAAAAGAGCCAAAGATAAAGGAGCTTATAGAAAGTAACGTAAATGCTTCTAGGGTTTGGAAATTTGCACTTGACCTTGAAAACCTAAACCGCAATGCCGGTCAACACGCAGCTGGTGTTGTGATATCAAATGAAGAGCTGTGGTATAAAACACCGCTATTTCGTCAGCCAAATAGCGAGGAAAACCATTACGTAACGCAGTATAGCCTTAAATATCTTGAGGATGTTGACTTAATCAAATTTGACTTTTTGGGGCTAAAAACTCTGACCGTTATCGATAATGCGATTAAACTTATAAAACAGCGTTTTAACAAAGATATAGTGTGGGAGCAGATCGATAAAAACGATCAAAAAGTCTATAAGATGATACAAAGTGGCGATGCGATTGGCATTTTCCAAATAGAAAGCGAGGGTATGAGAAAGCTTGGCACTAGCCTAAGACCTGACTGCTTTGAAGATATCGTTGCGATGCTTGCTCTTTATCGTCCAGGTCCTATGGAGAGCGGTATGCTTGATGACTTTGTTAAGCGTAAGCATGGCGAGGCGGCGATTACTTACGCGTTTAATGAGCTTGAGCCGATTTTAAGCCCAACTTACGGCGTTATCGTATATCAAGAGCAGGTTATGCAAATCGTGCAGACCATAGGCGGTTTTAGCCTTGGTGGGGCTGATTTGGTGCGTCGTGCAATGGGTAAAAAAGATCCGGAGCTTCTTCAAAAACAAAAAGATTTGTTTGTAGACGGAGCCATTAAAATGGGCTTTGACAGCCAAAAATCAGGCGATTTATTTGACCTGATTTTAAAATTTGCGGGTTATGGATTTAATAAATCTCACTCAGCTGCTTATGCTTACGTGACGTTTCAAACGGCGTATTTAAAGGCTTATTATCCAGCTGAGTTTATGGCGGCACTTTTAACAAGCGAAGAGAATAACACTGATAAAATCGTAAAATATATAGATGAGGCAAAGCGTTTAAAAATAGAGCTTTTACCACCGGATATAAACCGCTCATATAGAGAATTTAGCGTTGTAAATTCTAACGGAGTGGATAAGATAATTTACGGCTTTGGCGCATTAAAAGGCGTTGGCGAAGGTGCCGTTGAGAGTATTGTTTGCGAGAGAAAGAATGGCGAGTTTTTAAATTTAGATGATTTTGCTTCCCGGGTTGATTCTTTTAAGATAAACAGAAAAGTTATTGAAAGTCTTATAAAATCAGGAGCTCTTGATAGCTTTGGGTTTACTAGACTGGCACTTATGAATAATATTGAAAATACTATCGAAGCGTGTAAAAATGCTGGAACTTTGCGTAAAAATGCTAGCGAGAGCCTGTTTGGCGAAGATGAGAGTATGAATGAAGTAAGGGTAAATTTTATCGCTACTAGTGATGAGTATGGCAAAAAAGAGATTTTAAAATTTGAGCAAGAGATAGTTGGCATCTATCTTTCAGGACACCCGCTTGATGAGTATAAAGAGCAAATTTCAAAGATAAATTACACACTAAGCTCGGATTTTGAGAGTTTGCCACAGAGTGCTGAGATAATGATTGTTGGCAAGATAGAGGATTTTGCTACTCGTATCACAAAAAGCGGTAAAAGAATGGGGACGATAAACGTGCTTGACTTTCACGGAAGTGTTGAGATAGCGATATTTGCAAATGAGCTTGATGAGGTTGAGGAGATTTTTAAAGATAGTGATAAAAAGGATCTGCCTTACGCATTTTTAGTAAATATTAGCAAAGATGATCAATTTGTAAGGATAAAGCTAAATAAAATTTTAAGCATACAAGAGGCAGTAGATGCTGACTTTAAGGTAAAAGAGATAAAACAGCGAAATTACGGCAAATTTGAGAAAAAACAGGCTGAAAAACAGGAAAAAAGCTTGAGTGAATACGCCGTTTTAGAGCTGGTTTTAAGCTTAGAGCAGTTAAGCAGAGAAATTTTGGCTAAAATTTATACGCTGAGTCAGGCAGAAACAAACAAAGAAAACTCAAAACGCCTCGTTATTAAGATAAAAAAGGACACCCAAACATACATTTACGATACGAGTTTTATCGTAAATGATGACTTTATCCAAAAAGCGATGAGCCTAGCTAGTTAGGCTCATTTGTTAATTAGCATAAAGTCATAAAATTCATTCTTGTGCTCGGTATTGCCGACCTTGTTGTATTGTATAATCGCGGCGTTTATGTTATCTATTTGTTGATATAAAAAGCCAAGTGCCACGCGGTTTTCGATAGCTGACGGGTCGGTTTGGCTTGTTAGCTCAAGTAGGGCAATGGCGTTGTTGTGGCTATTTGCACCAGTTGCTGCGACACTGGCTAGAAACAGCGTATTTGCGTCATCTAGCTTAAACTCATCAATAAGTCTATTGTATACCGCAAAGCTCTCTTTAAATTCATTTGTAAAAATCTGAATGTAAGCCAAGGTTTGAAGCAAATTTACATTTGCCGGAGCGTCTTGTAGCTCTTTTTTTATCTTATCGCGCTCATAAAACAACAAACCTGAAATTTGCAGTAGCTTGATGTATTGCTTTTTAATGATGTTTGCTCCGTGATAAAACGCCATCTCATCAAGCGGTCTGCTCTTAAAGTAAATTTGTATGTTATTTGCATACTGCTTGATACTGCTGTTGCTATTGTTGTTTGCGATGAAATTTAAGATATTTGCCACGATATCGCTTGGCAGATACTCAAGCAGTTTTTGACTCTTTGCCTTCATCACGTCAGAAAACCCAGCTATCCTTGCTATTATCGTATCAAAGGCTAAATTTAGCGTCGTTTCATCTTTTGGCTCTTCAAGGTAGCGTATCATTACGGCTTGATTTTGATTTATAAGTCCCAAAAGTGCGGTGTAGATGTTTGATGGTTGTAAATTCTTATCGCTTTCTAAATTTTCCATAATCTCTGATATAAATTTTGGACTTAAATTTCCATTTATATCGCTCGATATCGCGTAAAACACGCCTGCTAGATAGTTGCTTTGATCAAGATGATAGCTTGATAAAAAGTGTTTTGCAGCTAGGCTAAAATTTCCAAGCTGTGCGTAGGTTAGAGCTAGATTATACTGAAGTATGGAGTGCTCTGGATAGGCTTGTGATAGCTTTTTAAACTGGGCATTTGCCTCTTTTAGCTTGTAGTTTAGAGCGTCGGCAACAGCACCTGAGAGTTTTATATTTATCTCAGAAACATTAAGTCCAGCACCTAGATATTTATTAGCTCCGTCTGTATCGTCTAAAAATAGGCTAACTCCACCTTTTCTAATCTGTGACATAGTTTGCTTAGCGTCAAAAACCTTATATGGTGCAAAGTAAAATATCGTTTCATAACGCCTTACTTTATCAAAAAACATATCATCGTGAAAGTGCGATTGGGCTAAATTTATATCAAAAATTTCAGGATTTAAGGTTGCCTTGATCTTATAAAAACTGCTTGGCATGCTTTTGTTTATATCATAAACTTCTTTGATAAAACCAGCCGCGTCCTTGTAATAGCCCGTTTTTAGATCTATCATCGCTGCCGTCATCTTTATGAGATCTATTTGTGTCGTATTTTTAGTAGCTTTTGCCAGATGATCTCTTGCCTTGCTAAAATCCGCCTTTTTTGCATAAAGCTGAGCTAAAACGATGTTTGTATCAAATTCTTTTATCCCAATCAATTTTGATATAGCCTCATCATCTCGTCCTAAGGCGGTTAAAATTTTAGCCGATAGATACGCGTATTTGTCTTTATAGTGTTCGCTACTTGGGTGATTTAGTGCGTGAAGTGCCTCGATATAGTTGCTCTTGTAGTAGTTTATCAGGGCAAAATAGTAGCTATAAAGTGGCGAGTTTGACTCGTTTTGTAAAAATGAGTTTGCAAGTTCTATGTAGTAGTTGAAATTTTGCATATTGCCAAGCTCAAGCGAACAAACTGCAGCATTTATGGCTGAAACACTTGTATTTTCTCTGTCTTGTATTGCCTTTGAAAATGAGGCTATAGCTTCATCACAACGCCCCTGTTTCATCTGCGAAACGCCTAAATTGTAGCTTGATAGGGCTTGATTGTAAGTGGCTATGTTTTCATAAATTTTAAGAGCTTCAAATTTGTTACCTTTTTCATAAAGCTGGTTTGCCTTATTTATCATATCATCGATTTTTGAAGCCTTAAAATCTTGCGTTTTGTAGCTTTGCTCTACCTTTTGTATGATCTCTTGTGCTTGAGTTAGTTTTTTATCTTTTTTAAGAAGCACCACGATTAGCACGATGATGATCAAAATAGCAACAAAAGCCACTGCACCTATGATGATTAGCTTTTTTTTGTTTGGTTTTTTTTCATCTTTTTGTGGCTCTTTTGGCTGCTCATCATCTTGCTTGTTGTCATCTATAAGCTCGTTTATCGAAACTATTTCGTCGCTACTGCTACCTGATTGACTCTCATCTTCGCTATCGTTTGAAGCCTTAAGAACCAGCGTTTCTTCGTCACTTTGTGGCACTACATATACCTTTTAAGCACAGCTGGAATTTCAATAGACCCGTCTGCTTTTTGATAGTTTTCTACTATTGCAATTAGCGTCCTACCAACGGCTAGGCTTGATCCGTTTAGCGTATGAACTAGGGCGTTTTTGCCGTCTTGCTTGTAGCGGATTTTAGCACGTCTTGCTTGAAAATCACGCGTGTTTGAAACCGAGCTTATTTCTCTATATTTATTTTGCCCCGGTAGCCACACTTCAAGGTCAATGGTCTTTGCCGCACCAAAACCTAAATCTCCGCTACAAAGTAGCATATGTCGGTGTGCTAAACCAAGAGATTTTAGCAAATCCGAAGCACAATCAACCATCTCTTGTAAAATTTTCTCGCTATCATCTGGATGAGTTATGCTTACTAGCTCTACCTTTTCAAACTGGTGCTGACGTATCATACCTCGTGTATCACGACCCGCACTGCCTGCTTCTTTTCTAAAACAAGCCGAGTAGCAAGTCATTTTTATTGGTAAATTACTAGCGTCAATAATCTCGTCGTTGTAGATATTTGTTACTGGCACCTCGCTAGTTGGGATAAGATACAAGTCCTCATCATCAACCTTATAAAGGTCGTCTTTAAATTTTGGTAGCTGACCAGTGCCATAAAGCGTGTTTGCATTTACCAAAAATGGCACATTTACAAGCTCAAAGCCACGGGCTTGGTTAAAATCAATCATATAATTTACCAGTGCACGGCTAAGTCTAGCCATTTCGCCCCTTAAAATCGTAAAGCGTGAGCCTGAAATTTTTGCCCCACGCTCAAAGTCAAGCTCTGGCGTTAGCTCATAATGAGCTTTTGGCTCAAAGTCAAAAATTGGGGGTGTTAAAACCTCTTTTATGCAGACATTGTCGTTTTCGTCATCGCCTAGCGGGACATCATCGTCAATGATATTTGGCACACAACTAGCGATCTCATCAAGTTTTGCTTCTAAAATTTTAACCGCTTCGTTTTGTTTTATAATCTGCTCTTTATTTTTGCTAAGCTCGTCTTTTAGGGCTGTTGTATCGGCTTTGTTTCTTGCTAGTTCGCCAAGCTCCTTACTCTTTGCATTTTGAAAGGACTGCAAATTTTCAAGCTCTAATCGCTCTTTTTTAAGCGTATTAAACGTATCAAGCAACTCTTTTATAAGATCACTGCTTACCTTTTTTGCGTTTAGTTTTGATACAAATTTTTCGTAGTTATTTTCAAGAAGTTTTAGGTTTATCATTGTTTGCCTTTTTTGAGTTGAAATTTTGGTCTATTTTAACAAATTTTGGCTAAAAAATTAGCCAAAAATATTAATAAATCCCAGTTGCTTTTCTTACGTTTTCTATGACTGGCATTGCGATATCTTTTGCTTTTTTTGCACCTTGGCTTAAAATTTGCTCTACTTCATCGGTGTGATTTTTGTAATACTCAAATTTCTCACGTGCCTTGCTAAAATACTCCCAAATTAGCTCATTTAGATACATTTTAAAGTGTCCGTGACCCTCGCCACCACGCTCGTAACGTGCTTTTAGCTCATTTTGTCCGCTCTCGTCTAAAAATAGCTTTGCGATATTATAAACGTTGCAATTTTGCCACTGCTTTGGTGCTTCAAGCGGTTCTGATGTCGTTACAATAGAGCCGATTTGCTTTTTTAAGCCCTTTTGGTCGTTAAAAATTTCAATCGTATTGCCATAGCTTTTACTCATTTTTGCCCCGTCAGTGCCAGGCACAACAGCGACATTTTCATCAACCCTAAACTCAGGTAGTTTTAAAATCTCGCCGTGTTCGTTGTTAAATTTGAGTGCTATATCACGAGCGATCTCAACGTGCTGGATCTGATCTTTACCCACTGGCACGACGTCCGCGCCAAAAAGTAAAATATCAGCTGCCATTAAAACTGGATAGCTAAATAACCCATGATTTGCACTTATGCCCTTTGCGACCTTGTCTTTGTAGCTATGAGCACGCTCAAGCAGTCCCATTGGCGTGTATTGGCTTAGCACCCAGTAAAGCTCTAAGACCTCTTTTATATCGCTTTGCACCCAAAATGTCGCTCTGTTTGGATCTACTCCAAGTGCCAAAAATGCAGCCGCCGCTTCAAGTGTGTTTGCCCTTAAAATTTTAGCGTCCGCAACCGAAGTCATAGCGTGATAGTTTGCTATAAATATAAACATATCCTCGCTATCTTGTGCTTTTATCATCTGTTTTATGCTACCAAAGTAGTTGCCGATGTGAAGTTTTCCGCTTGGCTGAAGACCGGTTAAAGTTCTCATTTTACCTCTTTGTTTTATGATTTGCTGATTATTTTTTTTATCTCTTTTGCTATCTGTTTAGGTGTTTTGTTTTCGACATTTACGATTATATCAGCCTTTTTTTCATAAATTTTTTCACGGCTTTTATAAAGCTCTCTAGCTTTATCTAAATCTTGCAAAAGAGGGCGTTTAGCAAATTTTTTCTCGCTATTCTCGCTATTTTTAAGACGCTCAATTATAAAGTCAAAACCAGCTTTTAGGTAGATTACTCTACCGATTTTATTTAACCCTTTGACATTAACAAACCCACCACCAGTTGAAATAATGGCATTTTTTACATTTTTTGCTAAAAATTTTGCTAAATTTTTCTCAATCGCTCTAAAATGAGCCTCACCCATTGTTTCAAAAATATCTTTAATTTTTAAATTTAAAGAGCTTTCTATAAGATCGTCGCAGTCAAGATTAAATTTCTCAAGATTAACCGATAGTTCCCTTGCTACTGTGCCTTTGCCAACGCCCATAAAACCGATTAATACGATATTTTCACTGCTCTTCATCTTGAACTGCTCCACGTTTTTTAGGTATTAGCACGATAGGTGTTCCGTTAAGCTCGAAATTCTCTCTTAGCTTGTTTGTAAGATAGCGTTTGTAGCTAAAGTGTAGGCATTTTGGCTTATTCATAATGAGTGCTATTTTTGGCGGTGCATAGCCAAACTGCACGGCGTAGTAGATTTTAACCGATTTGCCTTTATCACGCGGTATCGGGTGCGTTCTTGTAGCGTCTTCTATAACGTCGTTTAGTTTTGAGGTTTGAAGTTTTTGTGTGTAGTTTTTATAAACATCGTTTATTAAGCCATAAACCTTATGAATACGCTTCCCACCAAGTGCAGATACGCTAATAATCGGTGCGTAGGCTAGAAATTTAAAGCGATCCCTTAGCTCTTTGCATAGCTCATCAAACTCTATTTGACTTTTATCCCACTTGTTTAAAACAATGATGACACCTAGCTCAAATTTAGTCGCAAGTCCGGCGATACGCTCATCAAGCTCACTTAAAGGCTCAGAACTATCAAGCACGAGTAGTGCAATGTCTGCTTGTTCTAAAATTTTCTCAGTGCGGTTTAGTGCGTATTTTTCAATGCCATCGATTTTACCGCGTTTGCGAATACCAGCAGTATCTACAAACTCATAAATTCTGCCCTCGTGTTCGTAAATTTCATTAACAGGGTCAATCGTAGTCCCTGCTATATCGCTTACAACGGCTCTAGCGTCTTTTACTAGAGCGTTTAAAAGACTGCTTTTGCCGACATTCACACGTCCGATAATGCCTACTTTTATATTTTTTTCATCAAAATTTTCAGGATCAATCTCGCCCTCGTCGTTAAATTCGTCTAAAAAATCATCAAAGTCATCGCTCTCATCAGCTTTTATGAGTGGTGATTTTAAATTTTTAAATATCCATTGATTAAGCTCGTCAATGCCAGTTGCGTGGCTAACTGAAATTTCAAATACAAAATTTGCCCCAAAATTTATAAATTCCCACGCTCTTTGCTCATCTTTTTTGCTATCTACTTTATTTATTACGAGAGCGGTCGGCTTTTTAAGCTTTAAAATTTCGTAAAAAAGAGCCTTGTCCTCATCATCAGGCATAAGTTTGCCGTCTACCATATATATTATGATGTCTGAGTTTTTAGCCTCATTTAGCGTTTTTATTTTGACGTTTCTAAAAAGCTCAGAGCTATCATCAAGCCCCCCGCTATCAACTAGCACACACTCTTTGCCATCAATGTCGATTACGGCTTTGTTTGTATCTCTTGTCGTCCCTGCTATGTCTGAGGTTATCGCGATACGCTCTTTGGCTAGGCGGTTAAATAGCGAACTTTTGCCAACATTTGGCTTTCCAACTAATATAACTTTTTGCACGTTTATCCTTTTAAAAGTGCCATTATACCTTTTTGTTTATAAATTTTAAGCAAGATTTTAATAAAATTGCCTTTTGAAAGGCTTATTTTGTTAAAACGATTAATTATTCGAAATTTGGGCGTATATTATATGTTGATTGCTTGTTTGATGTTTGCAATGACTGGGGCTTTTGCGAAAGTTCTTGGAGCATATATGCCAAGTATTGAAGTTGTTTTTTTTAGGAATATTATCGGACTTATCATAGTTGTTTATGCTATTTTGAAATTTCGTCAAACCCAGACTGGCGGACACTTTTGGCTTTTGATGTTTCGTGGATTTATCGGCACGATGGCGATGTTTGCATTTTTTTACAACGTCGCTCACATAAATTTGGCAGCAGCTTTTACCTTTTCTAAGACTAGTCCGATTTTTACGGCGATTTTGGCAACTATGGTTTTTAAAGAAATTTTGAGCCTAAAGGGGTGGGGTGCGATTGCCATTGGATTTGTGGGAATTTTGCTTATTATTCAGCCAAATTTAGGTATCTCAAAGACTGATATTATTGGAATTTTTAGCGGTATAGGCGCTGCTCTTGCTTACACGAGCGTAAGAGAGCTTAAGAAGAGTT
This sequence comes from Campylobacter mucosalis, assembly GCF_013372205.1. NCBI lineage: Bacteria > Pseudomonadati > Campylobacterota > Epsilonproteobacteria > Campylobacterales > Campylobacteraceae > Campylobacter > Campylobacter mucosalis. Next base: position 1,302,261 of record NZ_CP053831.1, on the reverse strand, counting down.
ACACAACAAATACGATAGTTTTAACATTTATGATTTGGGGGACGATTTTACCGCTTATTTTTATGAGCTTGGCTGAGTTTTTAAGCTATGAACCGCTTGATTTTTTAATATCAAAATTTGTAATGCCAAGTTGGCATAATGCCCTATTTATCGTGCTTATGGGTATAACTGGATTTTTGTTTCAAATTTATATGACAAAGTCCTATGCTGCTGCAAAAAAAGCCGGAGTAGTGGCAGCAGTAAGCTATGCAGACGTGGTTTTTACGCTTGTGATAGGTTTTTTTATGGGCGATTCGTTGCCAAATATGGTGGCTTTTTTTGGTATAATTTTGGTCGTGTTTAGTGGCATATTAGTAGCAAGGGAGAAGTGATGATTTTAATAGCAGGACCTTGTGTTATTGAAAGCGAAGAGCTTGTAATGCAGGTTGCGGAGCGTTTAGCTCATTTTAATGACGATAAGAGAATAGATTTTTATTTTAAGTCAAGTTTTGATAAGGCAAATCGCACCAGCATTAGCTCGTTTCGTGGTCCGGGATTAGAGAAAGGTTGTGAAATTTTAGCCCGTGTTAAAGAGAAATTTGGCTTTAAAATTTTAACTGACATTCACGAAAGCTATCAGGCAGAGCCGGTGGCAAAGGTGGCTGATGTGCTTCAAATTCCAGCGTTTTTGTGTCGCCAGACTGATTTACTTGTGGCTGCTGCAAAAACGAGTGCAGTCGTAAATATCAAAAAAGGGCAGTTTTTAGCGTCATCTGCGATGAAACACTCAGTCAAAAAGGTGCTTGAAACACGTGGTGTAAGTGGCGAGGGATATGAGGTAGCAAGACAAAACGGCGTATGGCTATGTGAGCGTGGAAGCACCTTTGGGTACGGAAATTTAGTCGTTGATATGAGAAATTTAGTGCTTATGCGTGAGTATGCACCGGTGATTTTTGACGCTACGCACTCGGTACAAATGCCGTCAGCTCTTGGTGAAAAAAGTGGTGGAGACGCGAAATTTGTGCCATATTTAGCACGTGCGGCAGCCAGTGTAGGCGTGGATGGATTTTTTTACGAAACGCACATAAATCCGTGCGAAGCGTTATGCGACGGACCAAATATGCTAAGCTTAGACGAGCTTGATAAAGTGGTTGAGCAAACGATGAAAATACAAGAGATTTTAGGATAAACAAGGATAAAATTTGAAAATCTTGGAAGTTATACAAGATACAAATCAAACCATATGTGATAATATAGAAGCAAATAAGATATTAAATGATCGTGGTTTTTTATCACAAAACATTCTGCCCCAGCTTAGGAATTTGGTAGAGCATTGCTCAATGTATATGGTTTTACGTCAAAAAGGATTAGATGATAACATAACTTTAGAAGATGCCAAAAAAACAATACCATCAATACCGGATAAAATAAGCACCATAAGCAAAGAATTTCGTTTTATAAAAAAATTTCATGATTCTCTTCAAATAACAAAGTCTCACTATACGCACGATAAAAACAATTCAGAAAGATTAATGCTAAAATACTATGAGTATCTACTTTTATTAAAAAAACTTTGCAGAGATAAATTTGGCTTAAACATACTTGGAAATTTACATAAGTTTCCACTATACTTGGATAAAAATTTAGATGAATATTATGAAAAAATTTTATCAAAGTTAGATAATTTTACAGACTTTAGGTTGGCAAATAGTAACAACAAAAGTAGATATTATGTTTGGAAGATTAAGCCAGTTTTTATAAAAGAAGAGATTATTTATGAAATTACTTTAACAAATGCTACAGACAATGTTAGTAAATTTAGTCGTATTGTGGCTTTTAGTAAAACTAAAATAAGTGACAACTATGCCATAAAGGCCAAACTTGAAAAGAGTAAAATTTTAATAAAAAATAAAAATATGCCAATTTTTATTATCTCTGAAATTGAAACATCAATAAGGCCTTGTGAATTTGATAATTTTGCTAGAATTTTTGGTAAAAAGAAAAGCTCAAATACTGAAATTGAACGCATAAATAAGTATATTACAAAAAATGATTATAATTTGGTTGATATTATTTGTTTTGATGACAATAAATATAATGAATTTAAGCAAGATATTAAAGCAAATAACATACAAATACACTTTTTGGAGATTTTAGACAAGTGCAGACAAATTTGTCTAAATAATGCAAAAGGAACCAATATATTAAAATATTTACTTTATAGGATGAATAATAAAGTTATAAAAGCTCAAATTTTAAAACAAAAAAATGATCGTGAATATAAACCAAATCATATATTATCGGATTTATATTTACAATATGAAAGCATTCCGTTTGATGATATGCCATTTGCTTCAAGCTTATGCGGACATAATCCAAAAATATCGGACTTATTTGAATGTATTGATTATAAAAACAGAGAACATGAATTTTTGGCTAAATTTATTGTTGGAAATATAGAAAATAACGGTGTACTATATACAAAAGAAAACGAACTTTCTAATTTTTCAAATTTACCAATTTTGATTGATAAATTTAATAATTTACTCTATAAAGATGGTGCAAAACAACAATTACGTAAAATTTGTAAATGGAAAGATAATTATTGCATAAAAAGCTACGAGACGGATATAATTAATATTTTAAAAATATTAAAAGAACTATCAAAGCAAGGCTTAGATGACTATGAAGAATTTGCTAATAATTGGATTAAAGATAATATAAATAAAATTGATGACGAAACAAAAGTAGAAATCATAAAAAAGCTATTTATAAAATCAAAAGTTGCATTTGTTTATGGGGCGGCAGGCACTGGCAAATCAACTTTGGCAAACCATATATCAAATTTATACAATTCTAAAAAACAAATTTTTTTAGCCCAAACACACCCAGCTATCGAAAATATAAAATCCAAAGTACAAAATGCTAATTCTAGTAATACTTATACGATTGCAAAGATTGTAAAATCAAAACAAAAGTTTAAATGTGATCTGCTTTTTATAGATGAGTGTAGTACGGTAAGCAATGCCGATATGGTGCAAATTTTAAATAAAGTAGATTTTGAGCAACTCGTTTTAATTGGAGATACATATCAAATAGAAGCCATAAAATATGGTGTATGGTTTGATATAGCAAGAGAATTTTTACCAAAACATTGCCAGTTTAAACTTGAAAAACCATATAGAACACAAGATGATGATTTATTGAGATTTTGGGAGTGTGTTAGAAAATTTAAACAAGATGATACGATAGACGAATTTGGAGTGTGGGGAAAATACTTTTTAAATTTAGATGAAAAAAATGATGAAATTTTTCATAAACAACATGATGATGAAGTTGTTCTTTGCCTTAATTATGATGGACTTTATGGTGTCAATAATCTTAATAAATTTTTGCAGATTGCAAATAAAAATCCATCGTTTGAGATAGGTAATTTTGAATTTAAAGTAGATGATCCGATTTTGTTTGTAGATAATAATTTTTTTATAAGTGATTTGCATAATAATCTTAAAGGTAAAATAATAAATATTGTAGATCAAAATGAACAAAACAAGCTCTATTTTGAGATTGAAGTTGATAAAATTTTTGAAGAAAACCACTCTTTTACCGCTGGGTTGAAATTAATTTCTAAAAATGATACTAAAAGCATTGTTGGTTTTAGCGTAGATAAAAATATAAATACAGATAATGATGATGAGCAAGAAAAACTTCCATTTATGCTCGCATACGCTGTTTCTATACATAAGTCTCAAGGGCTAGAATACGAAAGTGTAAAGATAGTAATTACGAGAGAAATGGAAGAAAATATTACGCACAGTATTTTTTATACCGCTATTACAAGATCTAAAAAATATCTTAAAATTTACTGGTCACCTGAGACCCAGCGACACATAATAAAAAACTTTAATATAAAAAATAATAGAATAGATGTTTCAATTTTAAAAGCAAAAGAACAAATTTAAGAGTAAGGACAAAAATGAAAATAATTGAAGGCAAACTACGCTTAAATGGAGATGAGAGAGTTGCGATAATAAACGCAAGGTTTAATCACATCATAACCGACCGCTTGGTTGAAGGTGCGCGTGATGCGTTTTTACGCCACGGCGGAGATGAGGCGAATTTAAGTCTGATTTTAGTGCCAGGTGCGTTTGAAATTCCTATGGCACTACAAAAGGTGCTTGAGAGCGGTAAATTTGACGCCGTGTGTTGCGTGGGAGCGGTTATTCGTGGCTCTACACCGCACTTTGACTACGTTTCAGCTGAAACCACAAAGGGCATTGCAAACATCACGCTAAAATACGGACTACCAGTAACTTTTGGCGTTTTAACGGTTGATAATATTGAACAAGCCATTGAAAGAGCTGGTTCAAAAGCCGGCAACAAGGGCTTTGAGGCGATGACTGGCGTTATTGAAATGCTTAGCCTTTATAAAAGCTTAAAGGCGTAAAATGGCTACTCGTCATCAGGCTAGACAAGCGGTAGTTTCGCTACTTTACGCACACGAAATGGGCAGTAGTAGCGATGAGTTTATAGATGAGTTTTTAGAAGAAAAAAAGATACGAAACGAGCGAAAAACTCAGGCGAGTGATACGTTTAGGCAAATTTTAGCTAAGCAAAATGAGATTGATGAAATTTTAAAATCACACCTAAAAGACGGCGATATCAGCAAAGTCGGCGTGGTTGAGAGGGCGATTTTAAGACTTGCCATTTTTGAGATGAGCCTTGGCGATACGGACAGAGCTGTTATCATCAATGAAGCGGTTGAACTTGCAAAAGAGCTTACAAGTGATACCAGTCCACGATTTATAAATGGCGTTTTGGGTGCGATAAAATGAAACTTTGCGTCGCCCTTGATATGGCTAGTCGTGATGAAAATTTAGCCCTTGCTAAAAGCCTTCTTGGGCTTGATTTGTGGCTAAAAGTGGGGCTTAGGGCGTATTTACGCGATGGGGCGGAGTTTGTTAATGAGCTTAAAAATTTGGGTTTTAAAATTTTTCTTGATCTTAAAATTTACGACATACCAAACACTACAGCCGACGCTGCCCAGGTTATTGCAAATTTAAACGTTGATATGATAAATATTCACGCAAGTGCTGGTGTGCGTGCGATGAGCGAGGTGATGGCACGTCTAAATGCCCTGCCACGTCGCCCACTCGTGCTTGGCGTATCGGCACTGACTAGTTTTAGCGATGATGAGTTTAGAGCGGTTTATAACGATAGCATTAAAAATGCGGTGCGAAAATTTAGCCTTAGTGCTTATAGTGCCGGGCTTGATGGTATGGTTTGTTCAGTCTTTGAAAGCAAGATGATAAAGGACGCCACAAGTGCAAAATTTATAACCCTAACGCCCGGAATTCGTCCATTTGGCGAAAGCACGGACGATCAAGAAAGAGTAGCTGATTTAAACACAGCAAAAGAAAATTTAAGCGATTTTATCGTGGTTGGACGTCCAATTTATAAAGCCCAAAACCCACGCCTTGTGGCAGAGAAAATTTTAGCTTCTATATAATATTTAAAATCAAAAATATAGCGCACATAAATATCTTATTACATATAAATATATCGCATTTACGCTAAATTTACTATTTAATATTGATATTAAAAATCAGTTTTTATTAATAAAAAAATCGTTATAATCCTTACCTTAGTTTAAAATTTTAAGGAGATTTTATGCGATATTGCAGTGGTATACTACTAATAATTGCGACTAATTTACTTTTTGCAACCGAGGAAGTCAGTCTTGATGAGATTAGTGTCACGGCTAATAATATATCATCTAAAAAATCTCAGCTAAATAAGAGTGATATTAAAAGGGGGCAGATTTATAACGAAAGGGATTTGGTTAGAAATGAAACTGGCATAACAGTTACTGAGGGTGGTAGAAGCGGAAATAATGGCTATGCTATACGTGGAGTTGATAGTGATAGGGTTTCGGTTAAAGTAGATGGAATGGAGGCTGTTGAAAGCTTTATGCCTAAATTTTACTACGATAAGGGTCTTATGAATGGCAATAGAAACAGCACCGAGATTGAAAATTTAGGAAGCATTGAATTTAGCAAGGGTGCAAACTCTCTTACAAAGGGTAGTGGTGCTATAGGTGGGAGTGTATCTATGCGGACAAAAAATGTAGATGACTTTGTGCGTGATGGAGAAGCATTTGGAGTATACAGTAAAACTGCCTATGCTTCAAAAAATAGTGAGTTTAAGCAAGTTATGGGGGGGGGTGTGAAGCATAATGGCATTGAAGCACTCTTTCAATACACATACAAAAAGGGAAAGGAGACTAAGAATTCTTATAGTGGAAAGGTTGATGATGTCCCATTTTGTGGCACTAGTACAAGTGGCCCCATAAATCACAAATACCCACATCTATGTGGCTATGGTAGAATTTTACCAGACCCGGTGGATTTTACGACACATTCAAGACTCGCAAAATTTGGTTACAGGTTTGCTGATAGCCATTTTTTTAACACCTTTTATGAGGATTTAAAACAGGACTATTTTACAGAACAAAAGAGTAATGCCGTAGCAAGTACAAATAGAAGAACTTTTAAAGAAAAGATACCATATAAGCGATATGGCTTTTACTATGAGTATATGTCAAGCCAAGACAGTTTGGTAAACTATTTAAAAGCTAGTTTTTCAAAACAAAGAGTTAATCAAAAATCTACAAGCAATCAGTATATGAGTTATCCATACAATATAGCAAATAAACTTGATTTGTATAGATCTTATGATTTTTATCAAGATAGAAATCAATTTGATGTGAATGGAATTTTTAGTGAATTTAACACAGCAAATATATCTCATATACCTAGCTTTGGCATGGGTTATCATAATGGCATCTTTAAAAATATTAACAGACAAACAAGATATAACCATTACCATACACCAGCAAAAGTAACAACTAATATTTTTACATACCAACAGCCAGTTAAAAGCGAGCTTTTGTATGTATATTTAAATGATGACATTATATTAAGCGATAAATTAAGCATGAATTTTGGTGCTAGATTTGATAAATATCATTATAAACCACAAGAGGCACAATTGCCTTATGAAAATAGCAAAAAACATAAGCCTGAAAACATAGATGATACAAAATTTAAAGCCCTAACATATCAATTTGGCATTGATTATGAAGTTATGCCACAAACAACACTATCTTATAGTTATAGCACTGGATTTAAAGCACCAAAAGTTGAAGAGATGTATTTTGAGATGCGAGACGCTGGAACTGCCGTATATAGTAGAAATTTGGATTTAAAGCCAGAAAGAGCGCAAAATCATGAACTTAGTATACTAAAAGATGGTGAAAGCTACGCTGTAACAGCCAGTGTTTTTTATACAAGATATAAAGATTTTATAGATACCTCTTATGATGCTACGATAGGTTCATATAATAGTTGGAATGGAAAAACGTTTTATTTTTTAAAAGATTTGACATATAGGCAAATAAATATAGATAGAGCTTATATTAAAGGTATAGAAATAAACTCGCGATTTAATGGCGATCTTATTAATTTGCCTAGAGAATACTATACTACACTTAAAGCAACTTATCAAAAGGGTAGCAAAAACAATGGAACATCTTTACTAGCGGTTCAGCCATTTACTGCGATATTTGGACTTGGATATAGCGGTGAAAAACTTGATGTGTTATTAACTAGTAAATATGTAGCTAGAAAAAAGCCAAAAGATGCCATGTACATGATTGTACCAAATCAGTCATTGGTGAGCAGTTCTTTAAACAGAGATACGGGCGAAATGACACCATTTAACCCCGAGGAATATCCGCATCTAAGCAAGAGCTATGTTATTTTTGATCTAACTGCAGGCTATAAGATAAGTAAAAATTTCAGTATAAATTTTGGTGTGTTTAATCTATTTAACAAAAAATATTCAACTTGGGAAAATCTACGTCAAATAGAATACAACGGAAATCAGGGATCTGTCGGAGATAAAGCAGAGGGTTCAAAACGCTATACGGCACCACGTAGAAATTTTGCTATCTCTTTTGAGGCTAGATACTAAATGACTTTATTTTAAAATACAAAATTTTCTTACTTTAAACTACTTTTTGCTAAACTCTAGCAAAATTTAAGGAGAAAAGAATGAGTAATTTAGTAGATAATTTTACAAAAATCGCTCAAAGCGTAAGAGATGAGGCTGGATATAAAGACCCTATCGCTTTTGCTATTGGCAGAGTAGAGCGTGGCGTGGTAGATAAAAGTGCGATTTTATCGGTAAATTATGCGGTTGTAAATTTCAAAGAGAGCTATTTAAGCGCGGCTGTTATCATTAAGGCGTTAAGAGAGCGCGGTGTGAGCGTGGATTTTAGCGGTAGCGAATTTGTAGCTGATTTTAGTAAAGATGTGGCGCTTAAAGCGTGGGATTTGTTTAAAGTTTTTGAGAGTGAGATAGAAAAACACCAAAATGTAAAGCTAGTTAGAGCGGTTTTAAATGAGCTTGAAAATGCACAAAATGAGAGCAAATTCAGGGTAGCATTTTTATTTAGCGATGAGAAGCCAAAGAGTGTTGAGGCGGTCTATCTAAAACTCTATCTTTTAAGCCAAAACAAGGCAGAACTTCGCTCACTTTGCCTTGACGGGGCGTTTGGGGTGCTAAAAAACGTAGCTTGGGATATAAATGGCAAACCAATTGAGCTTGAATACTTACGCCAAAATGAGATAGAGCTAAAAATGAGAGGCGAGTATCCAGCGATTTTAAGTGTAGATAAATTCCCACGCTTTTTAAGCCACGTAATACCAGCTGATAATACGAGAATTCTTGAAACATCAAAAGTAAGAATGGGTGCAAGCCTAAGTGCTGGCACAACCATAATGCCGGGCGCTGCTTATGTGAATTTTAACGCTGGCACGACCGGTAGCGTAATGGTAGAGGGCAGGGTAAGTAGCTCTGTTGTCGTGGGCGAGGGCTCAGATGTGGGCGGCGGTGCGTCAATTTTAGGCGTATTAAGCGGGACAAATGGCAATCCAGTTGGTATCGGTAAAAACTGCTTACTTGGTGCAAACTCAGTTACTGGCATACCGCTTGGCGATAAGTGTATTGTTGATGCTGGTATTGCGATTTTAGAGGGCACAAAGGTATTTATAAGCGAGAAAGATAGAAAGGCTTTAAGCGAGATAAATCCTAAATTTAGCTTTGATAGAGAGCTTTATAAAGGACTAGAACTTGCAAATTTAAATGGACTTCATTTTAGACAAAATAGCCAAACAGGGCAAATCATCGCAAGTGTTTCAAAACGTGCTATAAAGCTAAACGAGGCACTTCACTAAGATAAAGGGCTAGTATGAATATAGCGGTCGTTATGTATGATAAGATGAATTTAATAGGCTTTTCGCAAATTCTTGGTTATCTGCGAACGTTTGAAAATGCACGTATTAAAACTTGTGCCTTTAAACCCGAGATAGTTGATGAATTTGGGCTTAAAATTCAGCCTGAAATTTACGGCGAGAGCCTGTATGGTGCGGATATGATAGTCGTTCCTGATGGCATAGGAGCTTTAAATTTACGTCACGATGAGATATTTTTATCGTGGATACGTTCAGGTTCATCATCTAAGATAAAATTTGGCTTTGATCTTGGGGTTTTGATTTTAGCTGGTGCTGGTTTTTTGCAAGGCAGACAAGCCACTATCCGTAGAGGATACAAAAATGCACTTAGTGAGTATTGCGGTGTTGTCGATACTAAAATTTGCGAAAATGGCGGTATTTTAAGTGTAAGTGAGTGGGGCGATGATATAAAAGAGCGACTAGCTCAAATTTTAGCTTAAAGTTTTATTTGATATAATCCAAACCTTAAAATTTACAAGGAGAAAATATGGCTTCATATTCAATGGGCGATTTAAAAAAGGGTCTAAAAATCGAAATAGACGGCATACCATACAAAATAGTTGAGTATCAGCACGTAAAACCTGGCAAGGGTGCAGCATTTGTTCGTGCAAAAATAAAGTCGTTTATCGACGGCAAAGTTCTTGAAAAGACTTTCCACGCAGGAGATAAGTGTGAACAGCCAAATTTAGAAGAGAAGCAGATGCAATATCTTTATGATGATGGCGAATACTGTCAGTTTATGGATACAGTAACTTACGAGCAGGTGGCTATTGAAGACGAAGATGTCGGCGACGCTAAAAAGTGGATGATAGACGGAATGATGGTTGATATTTTGTTTCACAACGGCAAGGCTATCGGCGTTGAGGTGCCACAAGTTGTAGAGCTTAAAATCGTAGAAACTCCGCCAAATTTCAAAGGCGACACACAAGGCGGTAAAAAACCAGCTACCCTTGAAACTGGTGCGGTTGTTCAGATACCATTTCACGTGCTAGAGGGCGAGGTTATACGCGTTGATACCGTTAGGGGCGAGTATATAGAAAGAGCAAATAAAGCTTAATTTTTGGATAAGTAGTGATATTAGAGGATATTTTAGCTCATATTTTAACAAAATATAAAGTTGCACCTGAAAATATCTTTGTAAAACATCCTGGCGTTTCGGTTTTTCGCCACAAGATCAGCAAAAAATGGTTTGCACTTTTACTTAGCGTGAAGGTTGAGAAGATAAAGTATGATGATGTTGATTTTGACGGCACTATTACGCTTTTAAATTTAAAACTTCCGCCAGGGCTTATCGTGCTTTTAACGGATAATAAGACCTTCTTGCCAGCCTATCATATGAACAAACGACACTGGATAAGCATAAATTTAGACAGCCCTCAGATAAATAAAGGGCTTGTTTATGATCTTATAAAGCAGAGTTTTGACCTATCCTTAAAAGAGCAAGAGATATGAAAGACAAGCACAACTCAAAAATTTTTTTATTATTATTTTTAGGTGCACTCTCGGCATTTGGTCCATTTGTGATAGATCTTTATTTACCGGCACTTCCGCTTATTTCGCATAGTTTTCACACGAGTGCTTCAATGACCCAGCTTACACTTACGACGAGTATGGCTGGACTTGCTATTGGTCAGCTATTTATTGGGCCAATAAGCGATAAATTCGGACGAAAACTCCCATTAACAATTTCGCTTATAATATATACTATTAGCACAATTGCTATATTTTTTACAAAAAGCATTGAGATGTTTATATTTATGCGAGTTATTCAGGGCTTTTCATCAGCTGGTAGCGTTGTAATATCACGTGCGATAGCCCGCGACCTTTACAGCGGACACGAGCTTACGAAATTTTTCTCTCTTATGATGGTTATAAACTCTTTAGCTCCGATACTTTCGCCAATACTTGGCTCTATTTTGATCAAATTTGCAGAGTGGCACAGCATTTTTATTGTACTATCAATGATTGGCATTGTACTTTTTGTAGCAAATTTTAATTTTAAAGAGAGCTTGCCAAAGCACAGGCGTTTAAAAGTCCCACTTTTAAGCACATACGCCACCTATAAAGAGCTTTTGGTGTATAAAAAATTTATGATTTTTGTTGGAATTTTGACATTTGCTCTTGGTAGTATGTTTGCTTATATTGCCGCTAGTCCATTTATATTTCAGGAATTTTACGCTCTTAGCTCAACCGAGTTTGCAATATGTTTTGGGGCAAATGGCTTATCGCTTACAATAGGTGCGTTCATAGCAAGTAGGATAAAAGAGAAAAGTGCTTTATCGGTTGGAATTTTTGGGCTTATGGTTAGTTGTTTATATCTTGCATTTGTTTTAAATTTCAAGCTTGGTGTTTTATTTGTTATTTTTGGATTTTTTATACAGATGTTTTTTAGTGGTTTTATCTTTCCCACAGCCTCTGCTCTTGCGATGAATTGCGGACAAAACTATGCAGGTTCAGCGTCTGCAATGCTTGGATTTTTCCCATTTTTGCTAGGCGGGATTGTATCTCCGATGGTTGGATTAGGCGATATATTTTTAAGCACGACGATTGTAATTGGTGGCTGTTTTTTGGGTGCTTTTATGTTATTTTTAATATCAAAAAAATATTTAAAATGATATACCTAGTCTCAAATACGCCTAGTAGTGATGAGAGTGTAAAAAATTTAAATCTTAGCCAGATAAAATTTTATGATTTTAGTGTTGATTTAGCAAATTTTAATGCCATCGTAATAACTTCAAAAAATGCCATAAAAGCACTAGAGCAAAACAGTATCGCCCCAAAAGATGTTGAAATTTTTGCAGTTGGCAAGTCAAGTGCAGTCCAAGCAGAGAAATTTGGTTTTAAAAAGATCAACGTTCCATCATCTTCTTATGGAGACGCCTTGTATGATGAGTTTAAGGACGTTTTAAAAGATAGGAAAATACTCTATCTAAGGGCAAAGGATATAGTTGGCGATTTGGACATAAAACTAGCCAAATGTAGCCAAAATTTCACACAGATAGTGGCTTATGAAAGTATTGAAGTAACACAAAATTTAACAGATTTAGAAGACAACTCCGTTTTTATATTCACATCGCCAAAAAATGCTAAATTTTTTTTAAAAAACTATACTTGGAGAGATAGTTTTAAAGCCGTTGCGATAGGACAAAGCACAGCAGAGGCACTAAAATTTATTAGTGGCGTTAGAGTGCCCAAAGCTCAAAGTATAGATGAGTGCATAAAGCTTGCTAAAACGTTACTTTAAGCAAAATCTCTATATAATACTAAATGCCTGAGTGGTGCGAGAAAGCATTTTAACGGGGTCCAACACTATTGTATTAGCGAAGATGTATGGTTGCCTTGTGATGTGGCTTCATTTGAGCTTTAAACGGCGAGAAGTTGCAACCTTTCGGTAGTCATCTATTTGCAAGATTGGCTTGATTTTGGGCCACTCTTTTATGCGACGCTCACTCGGGTTTTAAAACTTGGAGAAAATATGAAAATTCTTGTTGTCGGTAGCGGTGGAAGAGAGTATGCTATTGGTCTTAAGTTGCAAAATGAAAAAAATGTTGAAAAAATCTACTTCGCACCAGGAAATGGAGCCACTTCAAATCTCGGTCAAAACGTTGATATGAGCGATTTTAATGAACTAGCAGAGTTTGCTAAAAGTCAAAATATAGAGCTTACGATAGTTGGTCCAGAAGCACCGCTAAGTGCAGGGATAGTCGATATTTTTAAATCGCACGGACTAAACGTCTTTGGGCCGAGCAAAAACGCAGCTAGGCTTGAGGGTAGTAAAGCTTATATGAAAGAATTTCTAGCTAAAAACAACATTTTAACTGCAAAATTTTTAAATACAGATGATAAAAATGAGGCCTTTAAATTTATAGATACACTAAAAGCACCGCTTGTGGTAAAGGCTGATGGACTTTGTGCTGGTAAAGGCGTGATAATAGCTCAAACTCACGACGAAGCAAAACAAGCAGTAAGTGATATGCTAAGCGGAGAGAGCTTTGGCGATGCCGGAAAACGCGTGGTTGTTGAGGAATTTTTAGATGGTTTTGAGCTTAGCTTTTTTGCTATTTGCGACGGCGAAAATTTTGTAAGTTTGCCAGTGGCACAAGATCACAAACGTTTATTAGACAACGACAAAGGTCCAAATACTGGTGGAATGGGTGCATACGCTCCAAGTCCACTAGCTACGCCTGAGCTTATAAAAAAGATAGAAAACGACGTAGTAAAACCGACATTAAAAGGTATGCAAAATGAGAATGCACCATTTTGTGGAGTGCTATTTGTTGGTGTTATGGTTGTGGATAAAACGCCTTATGTTTTAGAATTTAATGTTCGCTTTGGCGATCCTGAGTGCGAGGTAATAATGCCACTTATAGACGGCAATTTGAGTGAAATTTTGCTAAATGCCGCAAAGGGCGAGTTAAAACCTGTAAAACTAAAAACAAAATGTGCCGTAGGCGTGGTTTTGGCCAGTAAAAACTATCCTTATAAAAGCTCAGCCAAAGCAAAAATAAGCGTTAAACAAATTCCGCAAGATACAGCGTTGCTTTATGCTGGAGTTAGTGCAAAAGATGGCGAAATTTACGCTGACGGTGGACGCGTAGCTGTTTGTGTCGGTGTGGCTGATGATATAAAAACAGCACAGAATAGAGCTTATGAGCTTTGCAAAAATGTAAATTTTGATGGAATGCAATACCGAAAAGATATCGCTTGGCAGGCACTTGTATGAGCGATGTTGTAAAAAAATTAGATTATGAAAACATTAAACTTGCAAGTATAGGCAAGAGATCTTTGGCATTTTTGATTGATGAAATTATTATAGGTTCTTTGTTTTTAGCGATTTACTACGACTATTTTTCGCAGTTTGGTCAATATGAAGAGATCGTCGCGGCGGTTTCTAGGCTTAGCCTTGAATATATAACGATACGAACCGCGTATCATACGCTATTTGTTTGGTATTATGGTGCCACGCTTGGCAAAATGGCGTTAAAACTTGCTTGTATTGAAGTTAGTTACCTTGATAAGCCAAATTTGGGTAGTAGTTTTCTTAGAGCTGTTATGAGAAATTTAAGCGAGTGGGCATTTTGTCTTGGGTTTTTATGGGCGTTTGGAAATGAAGCCAGGCAGACTTGGCACGATAAATTAGCAAAGACGGTTGTGATAGATGTTGCGTAAAATTTTATTTTTATCTATTTTTTGTATAAATTTGGTTGCCAATGTGCAAGATGTTCAGCTTTTAGCTGATGATGTTACAAGGCAGGGAGATATAATAACTGCAAATAAAAACGTTGTTGTGTATTCTCAAACCTATCTTGTTACGGCAGATAAGGCGATTTATGATCAAAACAGCTCGATTATTGAGCTATTTGGTAATGTCAATATGATAAAAGGTGCAAACGAAACATCACGCTCAAACTACGCAAAGCTAAATTTAAAGAGCAATAACAGTAGTTTTGAGGCTCTTTTTATGATGAATAAAGAGCTTGAAGTATGGCTAAAAAGCGATGAAAGCGAGTCTGATGAGGAGTATTACCTGACAAAAAGAGCTGTTGTTTCAAGCTGTAATGTCGCTGATCCTGATTGGAGCATAAGTGCAAGCACGGCTATGCTAAATAAGCAGAGCAAATTTTTACACCTTTTTCATCCAGTTTTTAGCATAGGAAATGTGCCGATATTTTACCTGCCATATTTTGGCTTTTCAACCGATACATCGCGTAGAACTGGGCTTTTGCCACCTGAGATAGGATATGGAAAATCAGAGGGATTTTACTACAAACAGCCTATATATTTTGCACCTTATGACCAGTGGGATTTAGAGCTTGATCCACAGATACGCACAAATCGTGGTTCTGGTGTTTATGGGGCTTTTAGGTTTGCTGACTCTGCTTACTCAAAAGGTGAAATTTCTTTTGGCTCTTTTAGCGATAGTCAAAAATACCGCAACAAACAGGCCAGTTCAAACTCAAATAATCAAATCTTAAAAAACAAAACCCACAGAGGTATTGGGCTAAAATATGAAAGAGATAGACTTATAAAGGCACTTATTGGTGATGATTTGCAAGAGGGTTTGTATATAGAAGCCACAAAGTTAAACGACATAGATTATCTAAATTTAAGAGGGCGAGATAATGATTTTGACTCGCTTGTAACATCAAGGCTAAACTACTTCTTAAGCAGTGATAAACACTACTTTGGAGCGTATACAAAATACTATATCGACACTCAAAAGTTGGGTAAAGGTGTTGAAAATAAAGATACCTTGCAAGAGTATCCAAGCTTTCAATATCATAAATTTACTGACACTTTAATACTGCCAAATTTGCTTTACTCTGTTGATTTGCAAAGTAGAAACTACACTAGAAAAATAGGCGTAAAAGCAACCCAGTATGAGATAAACGCACCACTGTCTTTGCATATACCGCTTTTTGATGAGGCTTTGACGTTCTCATTTTATGAGTATTTGTATGCAACTCATATAGACTATGATAACAAACTTTCTTATCCAAATAGGGGCAAAGATAAAAGCTATGATTATATAAACAACTACCGAAAATTCGCACTTCATACGGATTTGGCAAAAGCTTATGAGAGCTTTTTTCATACTGTAAATTTTGGTGGCGAATACATTTTGCCAGGCTATCAAAAGGGCAATTTAGACGATGAGTTTTACTATGATAAAAACGGCGTAGAGTATGAAAATTTCTTAAAACAAGAAAAGACAAAAGAGGAGGCGCGTGGCTATCTAACCCAGTATTTTTATACTGATAGCGGTAGAAAATTCCTAAGACACAGCATATCTCAAGGATATTACATAGATGAGAACGAATACTCAAATTTAAAAAACACAATTGCCGTGTATCCTACTGAAAATTTTATGCTTTATAATAAACTTGAATACTCTCATCAAAATAGGAAAATTGATAAGATTCAAACGGGACTAACATACACTAGCGATGAGTTTTCTACCAGCTTATGGCACACTCTAAAAAGAAATGACCAAGCGCAAAAAGATAACTATCTAACGACATCTGCTAGTCTAAGACTGCCGTATCAAAATACCCTTTATGGCAGTTGGCAGTATGATTTAGAGCGAAGTTATGCAAAGCTTTGGAGGGTTGGCATTAGTCATACTAGAAAGTGTTGGAATTACGGCATAGCATACCAAAGAGAGATAGAGCCGACGACAACTGAGGCGGGTTCTGCGACCAAGCGAACTCAAGGTGTGTATTTTACTATAAATTTCTATCCTATGGGTGGCATACATTATGACTACTCTGTTTCAAATAATATTAGCAGATGATAGAAAATACGATAAAATTTAAAAACCAGCTTGACGCAGCCACAAAGTTATTTGAAATTTTGCCTAAAAAGGAGTTGCTAGATAGAAAAACTCTAGTGATTTGTCCATCTTTGGAGTCTGTTATTATGGCTGATGAGCTTTGCTTAAGGCTTGGTTTAAACTACGAAATGCTATTTTGTGAGCCTATACCAGCGCCAAACAATGCTGAGTGTAACATAGCAGTCGTAAGCGAAACAGAGGAGATAGTGCTAAATGACGCGTTAATAAGGGCATTTGGGATAAGCTATGACTTTGTTTACGGAGAGGCACACAGAAAATATGAGGAGAAAATTCTAAAAAATATATACAAATTTAGAAAAGGCAATCTAATAGGAAAAGAAAAACTTGATGATAGAAATATACTGCTAGTAGATGAGGGTTGTGAAACCGGACTTACTGCATTAGTTTGTATCAAAACACTAATAAATTTAGGCGCTAAAACCATAAGCTACGCAACGCCAGTCATAGCACAAGATGTTGCTGTGGTGCTTGGCGAGATTGTTGATGAAATTTATGCAGTAGATAAGATAGTAAATTTCATCGATGTTGATAGCTACTATGAAGAGAAGCTAGAAACCACCACCGAGTGCATAATGTCAATCTTAGAAGATAGCCCTAAATACTTACCACTACAAAAACAACAGCAAGGAGATGAAGAGTAATGCAATACAGCATAGAAGTAAATAACCAAACCCAAATTTTTGATTTAAACAAGGTTGCAAAACAGGCAGCAGGTGCCGTGCTTTTGCGTGTTAAAAACACCGTTATATTAGCCACCGTGGCACGTGAAGATACGCAGGTTGAGGAGGATTTTTTACCTTTAACCGTTCAGTATCTTGAGAAAAGTTACGCCGCAGGTAGAATTCCAGGCGGTTATGTAAAACGCGAAACAAAGCCTGGAGATTTTGAAACCCTAACCGCTCGTATCATCGATAGATCACTTAGACCGCTGTTTCCAAAAGGTTATGCTTACCCAACGCAAATTGTTGTGTTGGTGCTTTCAGCAGACCCTGAAGTTGATTTGCAAGTTGTTAGCCTAAATGCTGCAAGTGCGGCACTTTATCTTAGCGATATCCCTGTAAATCGCCCAGTTTGCGGTGTGAGAGTTGGATATATAGACAATAAATTTGTAATAAATCCAAGCAATAGTGAGCTAAAGCAGAGTGGACTTGATCTATATGTTGCTGGTACAAAAGATGAACTTTTAATGATAGAGATGAGAAGCATTGCACAAGCAAAAGAGATCTCAATGCCTATGCCAGTTGTAGATCCTGTGATAGACGTGGCTTTTGCTGATGTGGCTACACAAAGTATGAATGAGTTTAGTGAAGATCTTATGATAGAGGCGATAGATTTTGCGAGTAAGGCAATACTTCGTGGCTCAAATGCCTATGAAGAGGCGTTTGGCAATCATAGAAAACCTGATGCAAATTTGGAGCTAAAACCAGAAATAGAAAACGAAAATATCGCTGTTTATATCGATAAATTTTACAAAAATGATGTCAAAAACGCCATTAACCAAATGGCAAAAAGCGAACGTGCAAGTGAGCTAAATAAAATAGCAAAGCAAATTTTAGATGACGATATCGCCAAAGATGAGGGTTGGGACGCGAATGTCATATCAAACGTGCTTGGCAAGTATAAAAAACGTATTGTTAGAGAACAGATAATAAACGAAAGAGTTAGGGCTGACGGCAGAAAACTAGATGAAATTCGCCCTATTAGCATAGAGACAAACATTTTGCCAAACGCCCACGGAAGCTGTCTTTTTACTCGTGGTCAAACACAGGCGTTAGTCGTAGCCACACTTGGAACTGATAGCGACGCACAGATGTATGATGTGCTTACTGAAAAGGGTGCTTTGAGCGAGAAATTTATGTTTAATTACAACTTCCCTGGCTTTAGCGTTGGCGAGGCAAGTCCTATAAAGGCACCAGGCAGACGTGAGCTTGGACACGGAAATCTTGCTAAAAGAGCACTCTCTCCAAGCGTTGAGATAAACTCACCTTATACAATCCGCCTTGTTTCTGAAATTTTAGAAAGCAACGGCTCAAGCTCAATGGCTAGTGTTTGTGGTGGTGCTTTGGCACTTAGGGCGGCTGGTGTTGATACGCCAAAATTAGTAGCCGGTATAGCAATGGGTTTGGTGTTTGAGGGCGATAAACACGCTGTTTTAAGCGATATAATGGGACTTGAGGACCACGATGGCGATATGGACTTTAAAGTTGCAGGAACGCTTGATGGTATAACAGCACTTCAAATGGATATAAAGCTAGGCGGTATAAGTCTTGAGGTGTTAAAAGAGGCGTTAGAACAAGCAAAACGCGGTAGAGCTCATATTTTAAATTTAATGGAACAAGCAAATGCTAATATACAGGTAAATGACGATGTGTTGCCAAAACTAGAGCTATTTAGCATAGATCCAAGCAAGATAGTTGATATCATCGGACAAGCTGGCAAAACTATAAAAGAGATAATCGAAAAATTTGAAGTTTCAATTGATCTTGATAGAGAAAAGGGCGAGGTTAAAATCGCTGGAGGAGCCAAGAAAAACGTAGATGCAGCAAAGGATTATATCATCGCTATAACATCAAAAGAGAACAGTAAATTTGGCAAACGACACGATAAAAAAGATCACAAGCCAAAGCCAACGTTTAACATCGGCGACGAATTTGAAGGTGTTGTAAAAAGCGTGGTTGATTTTGGCGTGTTTGTAGAGCTAAAAGATGGCGTTGACGGGCTTCTTCATATCTCAAAAGTAAAGACACCACTAAGCGTTGGAGAGCGAGTTAGGGTTGTGGTAGCGGAGCAAAAAGGTAATAAAATTTCACTTTCTTTAGTTGAGTAAGGAGATAAAAATGGTTAAAAAGATTCTTTTTCCAATAGGTGCTGGAGATGACGTAGCACCTAGAATTTATGGTGCTTTGCTTGTTGCAAAGTGGTTTAAAACTCACGTTGACATACTCACTTGTCAGCTTGATCCAAGCATTGTTTATAATATGAAAATGACGCTACGTGGTGGTGTTTTGTTTGAGGAATTTTTAAAATCTGCAAAGGCTGAGATAGCAGAGGAGCATAGTAAACACAAAGAGTATTTTGACACCTCTTGTAAACAGCTTGGAATTGATGTAAGCGATGATTTGATTGAGGGTAAGGCGAGTGCTAGTTTTTTAGTTAGAGATGGCAAAAGAAGTGCTATAGTTGAGTGCGAGAGCAAATTTTATGATATGGTCGTGGCTGCTGTTCCGCTAAATGGCAAGATAACGGGCACATTTGAGTCTGCTGTTATGAAAAGTGGCAAAAATGTTGTTGTCATACCGCGTAATTTAGAGAAATTTGAGCCAAATGACATACTCATAAGCTGGACTGGAACACCACAAAGCTCACGTGCCTTAACTAGCTCAATACCGCTTTTAAAACAGGCAAAAAGGGTTCATTGTATAACATCTCGTGCCTCTTTAGGGGATGATGTCGAGGCTAATAAAAATGGACTTGAAAAATACCTAAAAGCCCACGATATAAACGCTACTTTTGAGGTTATAGATACCACGTCTATACCTGGTGTTGCGCTTTTAAAGGCAGCAACGGACGGCAAATTTGATCTTATTGTAGCTGGTCGTCACGGCGAAAATGGGTTGCGTGAAATGGTTCTTGGTGGCACGTCAAGATTTTTCTTAGAGCATACGCATATACCGGTGTTTATGTAAAATTTTGTGGGTAAAACCACAAAATTTATTTTATCCCCTTTTTTAACTTTCTTATTAAAAATCTTGCACTGTGAAGCTCGTTAAATAGGCTCTTTTCTATACATAATGGACGCGATGCTATAAGATCTGCTATGAGTTTAGCGCCAAGTATGGCTGTGCCAAGACCGCGTGAGCCGTGAGCTATGTTTAAAAACACGTTTGGTTCGTATTTTGCTTTTTTGCTTACGCCTCTGTTTTTGCTCCAAAATAGATTGTCGTAAGTTTGTTTGTAAAACTCCTCATCGTGCAAAGCACCGATAATTGGGAATCTATCGCTACTATAACCCCTGTATGCAACGTGAGAGTCTAAAATTTCTGCTTTGTTTATATCTATAAACTCACTTATTTTTTGTAAATTTTCTACATCATCGCCAGCTCTTGCTTGGCTGAAATTTTCATTCCTTGAGTATGTAGCACCTACGACGTGCCTATCTTTTACAAGCGGTGTTATGTAGCCTTTGGCACTTTGTGGATATTTAATGTCGCCTATTTTAGCTATGTGTGTGACTTGACCCCTTACAAAGCTTATTGGCAAATTTTTAAAAATTTCAGTGCTTTGACTGCCTGTAGCAAAGATTAAAATATCTGTTTTTATCTCTTTTTTGTTTGCAAATTTCACGCTGATTTTGCCGTTTTTTAGGTGTTTGTGGCTTTGATAGCAAAAATTTGTAATAACATTTAAGTCACTTGCTATTTTTTGACAAATTTTAGCAGGTCTTGCGTATGCTCCGTGTTTAACAAAAACTGCAGGATAGGGCAAATTTTCTCTGTAAAAGTCAAAAATTTCATCGCTTATGCCCTCGTGTGAAAAATACCTTTTAAAAAGCTCATCATCAAAGGCGTATTCGTAAGCACCGCTGAAATTTATGTATGTTTTGCTTAGATTGTTTTTATAAAAATTTACAGCTTGTAAGAACGCATTTATGTGCATTTTGCCAAGCAATACGTCTGGTTTTGTGATAAGCGGTATTAAAATTCCGCAGTGATTACTAGAGCCGTTTGTGGCAACTTTATCCATTTTTTCGGCTATCGTTACGTTATAGCCTAAATTTTGTAGCTCAAACGCACTTGCCACTCCAGCCACTCCAGCACCTATTATTAGCACATCTTTTTTATCTGTCGTGGTTGTTGCTCTTGCAAAATACCCCTGTTTTTCGCACTCTTGTGACTCTTGTAAGATTGCGTGGCTCATTTGGCGTTTTTTGCCATATCCTGCTCTTAGTTCTAGTAAAAATCCAGCTTTTGCGAAATTCTCTCTTACGATTTTAGCGCAAGAGTATGTCCTAGCAATGCCGTTAATGCGTGTGAGCCTTGATATGTGGTTAAAAATTTCCTCGCTCCACATCGCTTCATTTTTACTTGGGGCAAAGCCGTCTAAAAACCAAATATCTGCCTTAAAATCAAGCTCAGCTATCATATTTGTAACCTCGCCAAAGCACAGATCAAGCGTGATATTTGGTGCAAACTCAATCCTATGTATGCCGTTAATCCGTGGCGGAAATATGGAGATTAGCCTTTTACTCTCTTGTTTGTAAATCCCAAGTTTTGCATAAATTAGTGACAACTCATCTTTGCTTAGTGGATAGCCCTCAATGCTAACAAAGTGTAGTTTTTTATTACTATTTTTAAATTTTTTAGCAAGTGTGATGAAATTTAGTCCAGCACCAAAGCCGGTTTCTGCGACTATAAAGCTTTGCTGTTTGTGCCAAATTTCATCTATCGCACTTGCAAAAACATACTCGCTCTCTTTTTGTGGTTCATCTGTATTAAAGTAGATGTCGTCAAAATTTTGGCTATAGGCTATGTCGTCTTTAAAGCTTAAATTTACACTTTTCATCTATTGTTTTTAAGGTATTGCTCGATACCGTCTGCTATGCCCTTTGCCATAGCGTCTTGATATGTGCTTTCAAATAGCCTAGGACCTTCAACTGGGTGCGTTATATAGCCTATTTCAACTAAAATCGCGGGCATTAAAGCACCTACAAGCACCCAAAATGGTGCCTCTCTAACCCCTCCGTCGCTTACGCTTGTATATTTTTTCTTGATATTTGATAACACGTTTCTTTGGATATCAATGGCTAGTTTGTTTGAGGCGATTATCTTTTCGCGATTTAAGAAATTTAAAAATGTCTGCTGCGAAAAGTAGTTCATCTCTTCAATGTCTGATTTGTTCTCTAAGGCAGCAGCATTTTTGCTACGCTCACTTCTAGCAGGAGATAAGAAAAATGTTTCAACTCCTTGCATACTCTTTGCTTTTTCTTTATTTGGGGCGGCGTTTGCATGAACTGAGATGAAAAGATCTGCAAATTTGTCATTTGCATATTTTGTCCTGGCTCTTAAATTTATAAATTTATCATCGCTTCTTGTGTAGTAAATCTTATGACCACGCTTTTTTAGCTCATTACCAAGCTTTTTTGATATTTCTAGCACGGCAACTTTTTCTTGATACTTGCCGTTTATGGCACCTGGGTCAGTGCCTCCGTGACCAGGGTCGATCACTATGGTTTTTTGCTCTATTTTTTTGTAGGTTGGTGTAAATTTTGAAGGCTCTTTTGGTTGTTTTTGCTCTTTTTTGACACCCTGGCTTACACTCTCTTTGTTTATGAAATTTTTAAAGCTTAAGATTAAAAAATTATCAGAAATTTTAGCATCTAAATTTCCTTGTTTTTTACTTACAAACATAACTCTTGTAGTTTGCTTATCAAACTGATAGATACGAATTTGATCTGCTAAAAAGTCGTTATACGTAAGGCTCTTGCCGTTTAATACACCCTTTATATCTATGAAATTTTTATATGTGCCGTTTTGATTTAGAGAGTGTATTTTTATATCACTAGCTTGTGCTGGAGTGCTTAGCTTAAGGGTTAGCGAATTTTGCGTTTTTGTGGCACTTAGGATATATCTTGTGCTGTTTTGCTGTTGCGTTTTTGCTTTTTGTGGGCTATTTTTATTTAAATTTTTAAGATCGTTTTCATACCCAACGTAGTTTAATCCGAGCTCTTTTGCACTCTTTGCTAGGCGTGTTAGGACTTGGGTTTGTAAGCTTGTATCGTTTTTTATGATAGAGGTTGCGTAGAGCTTTTTTAGCTCATTGTGTAGTTTTGATTTTACAGCTTGTGAGGTATTTGCAAATGTGTTATCAAATTTTTGTATGACTGGGTTTGCAAAGAGCGAAATGGCAAACAGAAGTAGGGCGAAAATTCTAGTCATTTTCGCCATTTACCAGTTTTTTAATAAGCTCTTTTACGCTTATTATCTCTTTTAGTTTATATCCGTTTGCACCGGTAAAAAATAGTCCAGTTTCCTTTACTCCAGCAAATGCGTCATAGAGCCTATCAGCTATGCAGTAGCCGACCTCTTTTGCTTCTTTTCCGCGACCGCAAGGTGCTACGCAGTTGCTTATGCATTGGATTTTAGGGGCGATTTTTTGCTCGATTAGTTTAAATAAATTTGTCTTTATCCCACGTGCTGGATAGCCAACTGGGCTTTTTATAAGCTCTATATCGCTTTGGTTTGCCTCTATTAACATCTGTTTTAAATTTTCGTGAGCGTCACACTCGTGTGTACCTATGAAGCGAGTTCCCATTTGAACGCCATCTGCTCCTAGGCTCATAGCCTTTTGAATATCGTTTTTATCCCAAATTCCACCAGCTGCAAATAGCGGGAAGTCACCCCACTGCTTTATCTCCTCTTTTACTAGCGGTATTAGCTTTTCTAGTTGATACTCAGGATCTAGGCACTGCTCGTATGTAAAACCTTGATGTCCGCCACTTAATGGCCCTTCAAGAACAACAGCGTCAGGAAGTCTATCATATCTTTGGCTCCAGCGTTTGCAGATGATTTTTAGAGCTTTTGCTGAACTTACGATAGGAACTAGTGCTACGTGTTTGAAATTTTGAGTAAATTCTGGCAAGTTTGTAGGAAGTCCAGCACCTGAGATAATGATATTAAAACCTGCTTCACAAGCGTCTTTTACGACTCTTGCGTAGTCGTTTGCAGCATACATTATATTTACGCCAAGCGGAAGGTCGCCACATACTTTTCGTGCGTTATCAATAATTGCTTTTAGTCCAGCTGTAGAGTAGAAATTTTCACTGCCAAGTGGTTTTGAGTTTAGCTCTTTTGCTATGTGTGAGCGATTTTCATAATGGCCGGTTCCAACCGAGCTTATAACACCCAAAGCCCCCTC
The DNA here is from genome assembly GCF_013372205.1 of Campylobacter mucosalis. Classification (NCBI taxonomy): domain Bacteria; kingdom Pseudomonadati; phylum Campylobacterota; class Epsilonproteobacteria; order Campylobacterales; family Campylobacteraceae; genus Campylobacter; species Campylobacter mucosalis. The sequence goes on along the minus strand of NZ_CP053831.1, from coordinate 1,277,658 downwards.
AAGGCTTACAGCTGAGGCTAGTTTATCCCAGCTTATGCCAAGCCCCATACCGCCTTGAATTATCGGTATTGCCAGTTCGTATTGTCCTATTTTTACAGGTTTCATTATTTTACCTTTAATCTTGCAAATTTCTTTTTGCCAACTTGAAGAACGTATTCTCCAGCCTCTAATTTTAACTGCTCGTCGTTTATCTTTTGCTGATCTATACTTACTGCGTTTGCTGATATGTCGCGACGTGCTTGTGAGTTTGTAGGACATAGTTTGCAAAATGCCAAAGCCTCAACTATCCAAGCAGGTGCGTTCATCTCATACTCGGCTATATCGGTAGGTAGCTCGTTTTTGGCATGGATATTGTTAAACTCTGCTAATGCAAGTTCTGCTAAATTTTGGCCGTGATAACGCTTTGTTATCTCAAAAGCTAAATCCTCTTTTGCCTTTTTTGGGTGATAAGTGCCGTTTGTCACAGCTTCTTTTAGTTTTGAGATTTCATCGCTTGTTTTTGTGCTAAGTAGCTCATACCAACGCCACATAAGCTCATCTGAAATGCTTAGTGTTTTTGCAAACATATCGTTAGCTGCGTCCGTAACACCAATATAGTTGCCTAGGCTCTTACTCATCTTATTAACCCCATCAAGTCCCTCAAGAAGTGGCATCATAATCACGGCTTGTTCTTTGCCGGTGTTATAAATTCTTTGAAGTGTGCGACCCATTAAAAGGTTAAATTTCTGATCCGTTCCGCCCATTTCAATATCACACTTCATTGCCACGCTATCATAGCCTTGTAAAAGCGGATACATAAATTCGCTAATCGATATGGAATTTCCAGCCTTATATCGCTTCTCAAAGTCATCGCGTTCTAGCATTCTAGCAACTGAAAATGTGCTAGTAAGCTCTATCATACCAGCTGCACCAAGCTCATTACACCATTTTGAGTTAAACATTATTATGGTTTTTTCTGGATCTAAAATTTTAAAAACTTGCTCCTCATAGGTTTTTGCATTTTTTAAAACCTGCTCTTTATCAAGCTTTTTTCTTGTGGCTGATTTGCCTGATGGATCGCCAATTTGCCCTGTAAAATCGCCTATTAAAAACTGAACAATCGCTCCGTGCTTTTGTAAAAAAGCCATTTTCGTAAGCACGACAGAGTGACCTAAGTGAAGATCAGGCGCTGTTGGGTCAAATCCAGCTTTTACGTAGAAATTTTCGCCTTTTTCATAGAAATTTTTAATAAGATTAAATACACGCTCTTCATCTATCATCTCGGCAACGCCACGTTTTATCTCTTGCATTATTTTGGCAATGTCGGCCATTTTTTCTCCTTATTAGTGATTATACGCATCGTCAAGCGAAACAAAGTCGATTATCTTAAATCTATCTTTTAGCTTCTCTTTTATCTCGTTTGCGTTTAAATTTTCAGCTATTTCTACGCTTAGAACAAATAAATCGCCCGAAGCATCGTTGTTTTCATTTAAGCTGATTGTAGCTAAATTTAGCCCAAGTCTTGCAACAAAAGTTAAAAATTCCGCCAAAGAGCCTTTTCTGTTTTCTAAATTTAAGATGATTTTATAGCGGTGCGGAGCATTTCTTGTCCATTTGACAAATATCATCTTTTCATTTTTTTCCATAAGTTTTGCTGCTCTGTCGCATAACTTGTGATGAACGACAACATTGTGTGAATTTCTAAAGCCAACTATGCTGTCGCCACGCTTTGGATTACAGCAGTAGTCAAATTCAACGCTATTTATCTTGTGATTTGAGTAGATGACTATGTTTTCAAATTTTTGTTTTTTGACATCGTATTTATCGTTAAGGCTGATTAAAAAAGGACGCTCTTTGCGGATATACTTTTTAAGTTGATTTACCACATCTAGCAGATACACCGAGTCAGTGGTCGCTTTGAATATTTTTTTGGTTAAATTTTCAGCTTCTATCCAAGATGTGATCCTATTTTGAGGGACTTCAAAAATTTCAGATAGTATGTCTATGGCGGCTTTGTTGTTAATGTCTTTTAGCTTTTGTTTGCAAAATGACCTGATAGTTGCACGAGCTTTGCCGGTTTTTACGTTATTTATCCAAGAACATCTGTATTTTGCCTGATCATCGGTTATAATCCTTACAATATCGCCATTTTTAAGCTCGGTAAGAAGTGGCATACGTATGCGATTTATGTAAGCCTCTTTTGCATAAAGTCCTATTTCTGTATGCACCTCGTAAGCATAATCAAGTGCAGTAGCGCCACGTGGCAGAGTAAAAATGCCACCCTTTGGCGAATACACCGCTATATCCTCTATGTATAGACTATCTTTTGCGTATTCATAAAGCTCTTCTGGGTTATTTTCGGCTTCATTTTGCATACCGATATCATTTAGCCAGTCTAATTTTGGATTAAGCAGAGCTTTGCCACCGCTTTTATACTTCCAGTGTGCGGCAACTCCGTATTCTGCGGTCTTATGCATATCGTATGTTCTTACTTGGACTTCAAAAATGCTCTTATCATAAAAGATTGTTGTGTGTATCGTTTGGTAGCCATTTTGCTTTGGTAGCGCGATATAGTCTTTAAATCTTGAGATTAGGGGGTTAAAGTTTATATGCAAATTTCCAAGTGCGAGATAACAATCAAGCGGGTCATTTACTAAAATTCTAATCGCTAAAAGGTCTAGCACCTCTTCTATTGAAATGCCCTTGCGTTGCATTTTTAGATAGATTGAGTAGTAGTGCTTCATACGTTTTTGTATCTCAAAATTGCCGTCTCTAAAGCCATTTTGTAGTAAAAACTGCTCCACCTTTTCGCGAAATGCGTTGAGTTTTAGAGTAAGTTGCTGTTTATGCTCGTTTAGATAGCCGTCTATTTTGGCATACTCTTCTGGTAAAACGTATTTAAAGCTTAGGTCTTCAAGTATGTTTTTAATCGATGAGATACCAAGTCTATGGGCGATTGGTGCATAAACCATAAGTGTTTCTTCTGCTATACGCTTTTGTTTTTCTGGACGCAGAGCATCAAGAGTAAGCATATTGTGCAGTCTATCGCAGAGTTTTACTACTAGTACGCGGACATCTTTTATAGATACAAGAAGCATTTTTCTAAAGCTTAATGCAGAATTTGCTAACTTCTCGTTGCTTTCAGAGCTCGGGAGTTTATCCTCACGGATATTTACTATTTTTGTCAAGCCCTCGACCAAATTTGCCACCTCTTCGCCAAACATATCTTTTAAGTCGTTAAGCGTAGCAGGGGTATCCTCGACTACATCGTGAAGTATGGCAGATATTAGCATACTCTCATCCCCACCCATATATGCGACTATACAAGCCACCAAAATAGGGTGTATAGCGTATGGCTCACCACTTTTTCTGTATTGTCCAGCGTGAGATTTTATGCAGTATTCAATCGCGTTTGAGAAATTCTCGTTTAGCGGATAGAGTGAAAATAGTAGCTCTTTTGCGTCATTTACGTTTTTACAAGCTACTATTTCGCTAACGAGATCTTCAAGGTAAATGCTATTTTTCTTCAACAAAAGCCTCAAAGCCTATTTTGCCTTCAGCTACTTCAAGTAGGGCAATATCAGCAAATTTCATCTTGGTTGTATCGATGTTTAGTAAAACTTCAGCACCATTTGCCAGGGCTTCTGCACGTTTTGCTACTATTAAAGATAGTTTATATCTATCATCGCCTACTTGTTTTAAAGCTTTTGCGGTTATTTGTTCTGTTCTCATTTTTTTCCTTTTTAATTTATTTTACGATAGAGTAAAGTGCGTTTTCATCGCCGTTCATAATGTTTAGCAAATTTCCTGCTTTAAACATATTGCATACTAAAATAGGAAGTTTGTTATCCTTTGCAAGGGCGATAGCTGTATCGTCCATTACTTTTATGTCATCGCTCATCGCCATTTCGTAGTTTAGTGATTTTAAAAGTACCGCATCTTCAAATTTGTGCGGATCTTTGTTATAAACGCCGTCAACTTTTGTGGCTTTTATTATCATATCAGAGCCAATCTCAATAGCTCTTAGAGTAGCTGCTGTGTCCGTTGTGAAAAATGGATTGCCAGTTCCTGCTGCAAATATCACTACGCGTCCCTTTTCAAGGTGGCGTTGAGCACGTCCAACTATAAATGTTTCGCAGATAGCTTCCATTTTTATCGCACTTTGAACGCGAACTTCAAGACCGCTTCTTTCGAGTGCTTCACGCATTGCAATTGAGTTTATAACGGTTGCTAACATCCCCATATGATCGCCACTCGTGCGTTTTATAATGCCGTCTTTTGCGGCACTTACTCCACGAATTATATTGCCACCACCAATAACTATGCCAACCTCAATATCATTTAAAACAAGCTCTTTTATCTCACCAGCTATAAATTTTAAAATAGAGTTATCTATACCAAAACCACTTTCTCCAGCTAGTGCTTCTCCTGAAAATTTGACTAAAATTCTTCTTTTCTTACCCATTGTTTGCTCCTTAAAATTTAGCAATTCTAGCTAAAAAGGGTTTAAAGATAGCTAATATTCTTATTTTGCTCCGATTAGTTCGAGTGGATCTATGTGGTAATTTTTTTGTGTAACTTCAAAAGTTAGGTCATCTCGCACTCTGCCGATGACGGAGCCTTTTTGCACTTTAGAACCAACTTTAATGGTCGGAGCTATTTGGCTTAAATGAGCATAGATAGTGTGTATACCATCGTCGTGTTCAATGATAATAACTCGCTCAAGTAGCGGAGTTTGCTTGGCGAACACAACCTTGCCGTTTAAGACACTTTTTACCTTTGCGTCAGGAGTTGTAGAGCGTAAAACAATAGATTCGTTAAAAATTTTAATATTATAGATCGGATCAACGTAGTTTCCAAATTTTTGTTTTATTACATACTCATCAAGTGGCGATATGGTTTTTGCTCCACGATATTTTTTAACAGCACTTGCGGTGTAGCCAGAACCTATTTGCCTTACATCATCGCTGGTTTTTGTATTTTCTTTAGCTTGTTTTTTTATCTCTTCTTGTCTTTTTGCTTCATCATCTTCTTTTTTGGCGATTATGGCTAACTCTTGCAAGGTTTTTCGTATTTCATCTTGTTGAGTTTGTAGTTTATCTAGTTTTTTGGTGTAAATTTCTTTATCTCTTTTTAAATTTTTAAGCGTTGCCTTTTGCTTTTCTTGTAACGATAATAGCTCTCCTTGCTTTTTTTTGTGCGTTTTTATACTGGTTTGAATTTTATCTATTTTGTTTGATTTATCTCTTATTAAATTTAGAGTGCTTTCATACTCTTTTGCCATATTCTTAAAGTCATCTTTTAAGACATTATTTAGCTTATTTAAAATTTGTGTAGCGATGATACTCTCTTCGCTCTCGCTGACACCATTGCCTTCCATTAAAAGATCCATTGAGAAGTCTTCAGCGATTATTCGGACTATATTTTGTTCGATCTCTTTTTGTGTGTTTATAAGCTCTTTGTTTTGGTTTGATAACTCTTCAAGCTCTTTGTTTTCTGCTGTTGCGTTACTTTCTAAATTTTTTATCTGCTCTTTTAATACATCAATATCTTTGTTTAAATTTTTTAAAATTTTATCGCCATTTAGAATGTCATTTGCTAAATCTTCTAGTTTTTTATTTAGCTGTTCACTCATCGCTTCACTGGAGCGTAGAGTGTTTTTAGAGTCTTTTATCTTTGTTCGTGTATCGGTTGAGGCAAACAAACTAGATACAAAGAGTAAGAAAATAAATATAAATTTCAACTTATTTTGCCCTTGCCATAACGATACTAACGACGAATACGCCAAGCGTAAGTGCTATGCCAAATAGTATAAACATATCTTTTAGTTCAATTTGCGGCATTATAAGATCAACTTGTGATAGTAAATTTTGTATCCCTTGAATGCTTGGCATAGCTTTAAATAGGCAAACTATGATAGCGGTTGATAGGATTGAGTCTAAAATAGCACTTTTGTAAAGCACGGCACTTTTTAGCATAAATGGTGCCCCAAATAGGCTCATTATCTCGATACGCTCTTTGTGTTTGTATATCCATAGGCTTATCTGTCTTGACATCAAAAGAGTGCCTATGAGTGCGATTAATCCCATAAATACGTATGAAACAGATCTTGTGATGTTTAAAATTTTATACACCTTATCGTGCGTTTTTGAGAACGTTTCAACTTTGCTTACGCCGTCTAGTTTTAGGATTTTTGCTCTGATTTGATTCATATAGTCGCTACTAGGAAAGGCATTTAGCCTTAGCGAGTAGAATTTTGGTAGGGCGTTTTGTAAAATGGATAAATTTTTGGCTGAAACATCATTTGATAGACGCTCTAAAATTTTTTGTGGACCCAAAATTTCAAGTGAGGCAAATGTCGGTATTATCGGCTTTAGCGTTGTATCTAAAAGCTCTTTGTTTGAAACGATTATGATGTTGTAGTCATTTGCCATAAGTTGTTCGTAATTTTTAACTATTTTATCAGATAAAAAGCTAAACTCAACACTTGCTAAAATGGCGATTAGGGCTAAGATAAAGCCGATATTATCCTTAAGCGATCTCATTTACATCTCCATTTTCTATCACAAAGTGGCGATAAGGTATGCGTAGAGTGCTTGGGACGTGGTGAGTGACCACAACAACTGTTGTTCCAAGATACTCTTTTGCTGAGCGTAAAAGCGACCATATGACATCGCTTGAGTATTCATCTAAGTTTCCAGTTGGCTCGTCGCATAAGAGTAAATTTGGATTGTGAGCTAATGCCCTTGCCATAGCTACCCTTTGCTGTTCCCCACCGCTTAGTTCAAGCGGGTATTTGTCGGCTTTGTGTAACATATTTACGTGTTTTAAAAGCTTTGCTACTTGTGTTTTGCATACGCTTTGACTAATTCCTTTAATTATAAGCGGAAGCATAACGTTTTTTTCAACGCTCCACTCGTTTATCAAGCGATAGTTTTGAAAAATTATACCTATGCGTTGCCTTAATTTATTTAAATTTGCATCACTTATGCCAACTAGCGATGTCAAACAGACATTTAGCACCCCAGCTCGTGGGACAATGTCGCCATAAAATGACTTTAGTATTGTTGATTTGCCACTTCCGCTTTTGCCTGTGATAAATACAAAATCGTTTGTGTTGATGTCTAAATTTGCACCTTTTATGATTATCTCGTCATGTTCATATGATAGCAAAAGATTTCTTGCACTAACTATCGGTTGCATTGGCTAAGGTGCTCCTTTATTTTCCTGTGTGCTTTTAGGTTTGTTTTTGTTAGAATTGGCATTTTTATGAAGTATTCGCACGTATTATTTTCAAATTTGATAAATGTATGCTCTGGTTTGCTAAATGAGCCAAATGCAACTCTTATGATGATTTTATCTTCACTTTGATATAGCTCCTCAAAATGAACGAAAAAGTCATCGCCTTTGATGGTTGTGTTTTTAAAATTTAGTGCCATTTTGGACATATCATAACTCTCATTAAAACACATAGGCTCTAATTCTTCTAGGTCGCTACTTTTTTGCTCACAAGTGTAAAATAGGTCAAAAATATCTTTTTCTTGGCGTTTCCAGCGATCTTCATATTTGCTTGAAATTTCTAGTGATATGTTTTTTTGTATACTTATTTTTGCATTTTCTAACTCTAAAAACGTTGCAGATGTGAAGTCTGTATACATTTTGCTATCGCTTCTAAGCTCAAAAGTTCCGCCGACTTTTAGCACTCTTTGGCACTCTTTGGCAAAATCCAGTGAAACGACCCTCCTATGTGGCGAATCGTCCCACGGCACCGGAAAGTGAAGGAAAATTTTATCAATCAAATTTGATGGCATTAACGATAACAAAAGCCTAGCGTCAGTGTTTATAAGTCTTATGTTATCTAGGTTTTTACTCGCGGCTAGCTTGCTTACTTGCTCTATGCTTGGTTTGTAAACTTCAATGCCTATAATCAAACAATCTTTGTTATTTTGTGCTTGAAATAGCAGGTGTCTGCCAGAGCCAAAGCCTATCTCTATGAAAATTTTATTGAATTTTGGCATAAGCGATAAAATTTCATCTATTTGAGCTACGTTTTTATCACTTTTTGCTACATTTTTATCACTATTTGATATGGCTTCGCTTACGATATTTTCGCAAAGTAGCTCTTTAAAAACATATAGAGCTTTTTGTAAATTAGTGATGCGAGATGGTTTGCTTAACTTATCGCCTTTTATGACAAAATTTCCATCATTTTTTGATTTTAGTGTGATAAAAAAGCTATCATCTTTGCTTTGAGTAAATACCAGCTTTTCGTTTCTACCTTGCACTTGCCATAGAAATTTTATATCGCCACTTTGTAGTGGATATTTTATCTCTTTTATATTTTTTGCTATGAAATTTGGCATTATTTTGTGCTTACATCTACTTCGTTTGAGTGTTCTGAGCTAATGCCGTATTCATCGACTCCGACAACTTTATAGCTGTATTTTTCGCCAATTTTTATACTACTATCTATGTAGCTAGTGTCATTTATGCCGTTTATCGTCTTTTTGCTCTCTCCACCGCTTCTTAAAATGGTGTAGGATACGGCTCTGTTTGTTGCATTCCAGCTTAAATACACGCTAGAGCCATCAAATCTAGCCTGTGATAGCACCGGTGCTTCTGGACTACTAAGCGTCGAGCCGATTGTAGGTTCATTTGGTTTTAGGCTCTCAAGACCATCTTTATCAACGACGGTGATTTTATAATACATCTGTTCGCCGTTTTTATTTACTAGATCTTCAAATACGTTTTTATCGGTTTTTGCGATGTTTCTGTATGGTAAAATTTTGCTTGAAGTTCTATAAATTTTATAGTGTGAAAAGTCATCAAACATCACACTATCCCACGTAAGAACTATCTTTTTAGGCGCATTTTTACTAGCCGTAACGTTGCTTACGCCCCTAGGGTAACTCCTTTGTTGTGGCATTTACTACTTGGCTTGGTTTTGATAGTGTGCCTTTTTGATTTTTTACGTAGAGTATGTATTTGTAGTTTTTATTTGGTTTTACGTCAGAATCGATATATTCGGCGTTTAGTCTGCCTTTTACCTCGGCAATTTGACTAAAATTTTCAGAATCCGCGTTTGCACGTTTTATAACGTAGCTAACTACACTAGCGTCTGTGTGAGGTCTCCAAATCAACTTTACTCTATTTGGCAAACCTGCGATTGCTTGGATAAATGCAACAGAATTTATAAGTGGTCTAGTCGTTGCACTAACACTATTTCCCTCTAAAGATATAGCCTCATCTGAGTAGCTTCTTATTTGGTAAGTGTATGTCGTTTCAGGGGCTAGGCCTGTATCCACATAGTGTGTTGCAAAGCGATCTTTGACATTTGCTACGGCTACAAATTTGCCGTCATTCGGGTTTTTGCGGTATAGTATGTAGCCTTTTACTTTTTCTTCGTTTGTTGGTTGCCACTCAAATGCAACTTCTGTCGTGTCTGTTATGGTTTTTATGTTGTTTATTGTCGGTAAAGAGGCACTTTGATTGGTTGGAGTGCTAGATGCACAACCAGCTAGAAAGATCACTAAAAATGCTGTTAAGATAGCTAGGTTTTGTTTTTTCATTAAAATTCTCCATAGTGTTGTTTTTGAGTATTATAGACATAAAGTCATCGTATGGCTGTGCGATAAACTCAACTTTTTCGCCTGTCCTAGGATGCGTAAAATAGAGCATATAAGCGTGCAACATAACTCTTGGTATTTTATCTTTTTCGCTCTTAAATCCGTATAAATTATCCCCTAAAATATGGCGATTTATGCTTAAAAGATGAACTCTGATCTGATGAGTTCTGCCCGTAAAAAGTTTTGCGGCTATTAAGTTTGCATTATCGTTTTGTATTAAATTTGCAAATGCACTTTTTGCACTTCTGCCGTTTGATACAATGGCATTTTTTAGGCGATTTGATGGATTTCTGCCGATTGGACGATCGATTATACACTCTTGTTTTAACGCCAAATCAGTGAGTGCTAAATATATACGCCCCATACTCTTATCGCTTAGCTGTTCGCTTAGTTTTGTGTGTGCGTAATTTGTCTTTGCAACCACGATAGCACCGCTAGTTCCTCTATCTAGCCTATGCACTATACCAGCACGAACAGCGCCATTTAAATTTGAGAGCATAAATTTCTTTTCATTTAGCCACTCTACCAAACTAGCTTCCTTTAGACTACTTGCGCCGTGAACTACGACGTTTGGTGGTTTGTTTAATACCAAAATATCCTCATCTTCATAGATTATTGGTATGTCAAAATTAACTTCAAATTGATTAATTTGTGGTTTTGGCTGGGCAAAATTTACTTTGACTTTATCGTCTAAATTTAGCTTTAAAGATGGCTTTAATGCGGGTTTATGATTTACATTAACCAAGCAATCTTTTATGAGATTTAGGGCTTGATTTCTTGAAATTTTAAGCTCGTTTGATACTACAACATCTAATCTATCGTTAGAATTTGCTATAAATTCAACCAAAATTTTACCTTTTTCGTGTTATAATTTGGATCAAAAATATAAGGTTTATTATTGATAAGTTTTGACAGGCGTATTTTAACACATTTTGACTTTTTTCAGCCTTTTTTGATTATTCCGATTATTGTTTTTTCATACATTTTAGTTTCAGAGGCAAATTCTATACTTGCAAATAAGCAACTTGTATATTTTGGCGTCGGTTTTGCGTGTTTTTGTACATTTTTTTTATTGCCGATTAGAAGGCTTGAGTGGCTTATACCTATTTTTTATTGGATCGGAATAGTTCTTTTAATAATAGTTGATATTTTTGGAGTAAGTAAACTTGGTGCTCAAAGATGGATAGAGTTTCCGTTTGTGCATTTTACGCTTCAGCCCTCAGAGATTATGAAGCCTGCGTTTTTGCTTATGCTTGCACATCTAGTAAAAAAGCGCCCACCGGAAAAAAATGGCTATGGATTAAAGGAATTTTGTAGACTTAGTTTTTACATACTTTTGCCATTTTTTCTTATCTTAAAAGAGCCGGATTTAGGCACTGCGCTTATACTTTTGCTCGTTGGTTATGCGGTTTTGTTTGTTATTGGGGTTGATAAGAAAATTTGGATTAGTATCTTTATAGCCATTGGTATTTGCACCCCCATTTTGTATGAAAATTTGCACGATTATCAAAAGAAGCGAATAACTGATTTTTTATCCGAAAAGCCAAGTTATCACGTTCAGCAAAGCATTATAGCTATTGGTAGCGGTGGGCTTACTGGTAAGCCAAAAGATGAAGCGACTCAGACACATTTTAAATTTTTACCCATTGCAACTAGCGATTTTATTTTTGCTTATAATATAGAAAGGTTTGGTTTTTATGGTGCGGTTGGGTTAATAGGCTTTTATGCCTTGCTTATAATGCACCTTTTAAGCCTTAACTACATCCTAAAAAAGGATTTTTTCACACAGGTTGTTACGACCGGGATTGCTGTGATGATTTTTATCTATGTTGGGGTAAATATCTCAATGACTATCGGTTTTGCGCCAGTTGTTGGTGTGCCATTGCCGTTTTTTAGCTATGGTGGTAGTAGCTTTGTGACATTTATGATACTTTTTGGAATGCTTCAAAATTTGCTTACATTTAGATTTGACACGATGAATAATTTTATAAAGATAAAATTTTAAAAATATTAAACTAAACTCAAATGATAAAATTAAAAAACAATTTTATTTAGTATTAAGTAGTGTTTTATTATCATTTAATTGTTAACAAACTATACGGTAATTTTAAATACAATCTAAATGAAAGGAAACATTGATATGTCAAAACTACGCATAGTAATTCTGCTTTTAATTTCAGTTTTATTTATATCTTGTTCTACTAAGTCAAACAACTATAAAGCACCAAGAGTAGATAATAACGTGTTGCTAACGTCGCCATCTAACGAGCTTAGCCTCGCACCAAGCAAAAGTCTAGGCGATGCCTCAGTGCCACTAGCTATCATAAATCCAAGAGGCTCAGCCCTGACCGTATGGGCACTAGCTGAGGGTAACTGGATATGGGGCTATACCTTAGACAAATCAAGGGATTTTGGCGGGACTAGGTTGTGGCAGGTGATAAATTTAGGAGGAGATATAGCGCTTATTAGAAATGTTAGAACCGGCAATTGCTTGCACGATGAAGGTCGTGGCGTGACACACAGAGCTTGTAATAGAAACAACAAAAACCAGCAATGGGAGCTTCTTGGTATGGATAATGGCGCCGTTATGATTGTATCTGTTGCGTCAAAAAACTGCCTAAGAACAGAGTATGGGGACATAGTTCAGGTTGATAGTACATTTAGCATTACAATGGAAAGATGTACCTTAGATCCAAATTTAGATCAGCAGTGGATATTTATACCAGCGCCGATCGAAGCTTCGCCACTTTTAGGAGATAAATAATGAAAAAATTAATTATTTTACTAGCCTTATTTAGTACTACTTTAGTATTTGGTGCCATTGATGATTTTAAAACGGCCACTTGGAATATGCAAGGCTCAAGTGCAAGCAGTGAAGCTAAATGGAGCGTGAGCGTAAGACAGATGTTCTCAGGAGATAATGGTCTTGATGTATTAGCAGTTCAAGAAGCAGGAAGTTTACCACAAACTGCAAGACCTACGGGCAGAGTATTTGATATTAACGGCACTATGGTAACTGAGAATATATGGAATTTAGGAACAAACATTCGCCCTAGCTTCGTTTTTATATATTATGCTAGAACGGACCTTGGGGCTAATAGGGTAAATTTAGCTCTAGTTAGCACAAATCCAGCCGATGAAGTATTTTTACTACCGCCACCCACAACGCTTTCAAGACCTATTTTGGGTATTAGGCTAAGAACTGACGTGTTCTTTAGTATACATGCCTTAGCTAGTGGAGGACCCGATGCTTCGGCGATAGTTCATAGTGTGGATAGATTTTTTAGAAGTATGCCAAGGCTAATAAACTCAAACTGGATGATAATGGGCGATTTTAACAGGGAGCCAGGGGAGTTGCTTCCATTTCTTGAGTTGGAGCTAAGGCTAAGAACTAGGATAATTACAAATAGCGCCATTACTCAAGTTAGTGCTAGAAGGACGCTTGATTACGCTGTGATAGGCAACTCAAATAGAGCCGTAACTCCAGCCCCTTTGCCTCAAATTGCAGCTAGTGTATTTTTTAGTGGATTTAGATCGCACTTAGCAAGCGATCACTTTCCTATAACATTTGGGAGATTTCAATGAAAAATAATATGATTAATAAAAACCTACTATCATTTTTGTTTGCCATATTTATGGTGTTAAGCATAAGTGGATGCGGTGCCAAAGAAACAAGGCTGCTTACAGCTAAAGGTGGTTTCTTAACAACAAATTTAAGCTTTGGAACTTCTAGCAATAACACCTTGCTAGCTCCAAATGAAAGCAAAGCGCCAGATAGGATACCAACTCCAGTAAATCCTGTGGATAATTCGCCTAAGCAACCAAGCATTCCAAGCGATCCATTTACTCTTGTGCTTAGTTTAAGATCGCTTGATACTGGTATGCCTTTGATAGTAAATTTTGCTCAAAGAGGCGAGAATCTTAACTGGAATATCCGTGAAGTTAAAGCATTTGTGCCAAGCATGATATCAAACATTAAAAAAGTAGATCACTTTAGATATCTGAATTTCGAGTATATTCAGTTTGTAAATGCTAGTAATATTGATACGTGCTTAGCTATACAAGAGAGTGGATTTTTTGGATTAAAAAGTTGTGCCGATGACCTTGAACGTGGCAAATTTGAAACCGTGTTTCAACTAATCCCTACCACCACAGACGCGGTTCAGATAAGATCGCTCGTGCTAGGCGGCAATGAATGTATAAGTACATTTGAGAATCCTGAGCTTTTCCCTTGGCAGTTAATAGGCATAGATAAGTGCCAGCTAAGACAAGGCTTTAACATAGGCTTGCCAAAACTTTGGGCGATAATGCCTGAAAATAGACCGGCTAAGATTTTAACACCTATTGGCGCAAAATAGGCGTCATCTTTATAATTGCATAGAAGTGGTAAGTTAACCACTTCTATCTTAATAAATCTAAAACACTTTGTGTTTTTATACTCAAACGTAAAGTTTTATTCGGCTGATTTTTGAAAGTGGCGTCACCAGCAACCCAACAAAATCCCCGCCAAAAACGCTATCTCTGAAGTTTCATTTGCTAAAGCAGAAATCATTGCAAAAACCGTAGATGTAACACCGAGTACTTTTACTGTCGTATTACAGCCATATTTAGCGTATTTACTCATTACCCTATCTTTACTAAGCAAACTACAAAACAGATAGTTACTATCATTTTGGCTATTGGATTTTATCTTTGGTTTTAATGCTTTAATTGCTGTATCGCTAAGCGGTGCATTTATCTTTGGTATATCTTATCTTTTTACGGATATTTTTTAGTCCGCTAAAATATCCGTAAAAACTTGTGAAAAATGTTGCAAAATATTGAAAGTAATTGTAATAAAAAGAGATAAATAAAAGGCAATAAAACCACCTTTTTATCGTACTTTTTGAAAGATTTTGAAATAAACTGAAATGCTTTGGAAAATTACAAATGGTGGGTTCACCAGGACTCGAACCTGGGACCATCCGGTTATGAGCCGGATGCTCTAACCAACTGAGCTATGAACCCGTAGTTAAATTGAAGTTAGTATTATACAGAATAAAAACTTATTTAAAGCTAAATTTTAGTCATTTTGTATTCTTGGTTCGCCAAATAGCGTTCTTGCTTCATTTAATATAGAATTTTGCTTTAATGCCTCTAATTCCTCTTTACTTTTTGAGGCATTTAAATCCAAAAGAGTTGTGGTATTTTCAGCTCTTTGTGGCATTTGTGCTTGTGCTTGTGGCTCTTTGCTAGATTGTAAATTTTTAAGCTCATCTTTAAGGCTATCTAGCTCGTTTGTGGTTTGCATCTCTTTTTTTTGTGCGTCTATTTTGGTCTGTTCGCCAAAAATTTCTTTGCAAATTTGGTTTATAATCTTAAATCTACTAACTAAAATTTCCCTATCATTGCCACTTGCAGGTGTGCAAAGTTTTAGTGTTTGATTATCAAAGCTGATAAACTCAACGCTACGTTTAAAGCACTCTCCAAGGTCAAAATCTCTATCGTAAATTTTAGTTATAAATTGCTGATATTTATCATCACTTCTCGTGGTTTTGGTTTGCTCTGGCTCTTTTTGTGCGATTTGAATCGTTTGCGTTTCTGGTTTTATTTGACTTTTTGCCTGGCTTATGGCCTCATCTATGCTTTGTAAATTTAACGCTTCCATCATCATAAATAGCATAATGCTAAGTACAAAACCATTGTCACTAGTCGTATTTAGCATAGTTTTTGCTTGAGCTAAAATTCTAAAAAACCGCTCATAAACAAGTAGCGAAAAATTTGGATCGTTGTTTATAAATTTCTCTTTTAGATTGGCGATAATCTCATCTATAATCATATCAGGCTCATAGCTTTCTAGCTCTAGTATAAGCGTTTTTAACGCCTGTCTGTCTGAGCTTATGATTGTTTGTAAAATTTGCTCGATACGACTAGGATCAAGTAGCCCTAGCATAGAAGCTACCGAGCTTTGCGTGATATGAGCCGTGCTAAAAATGATAGCTTGATCTAGTAGAGTTAGTGTATCACGAAGTGAGCCAGAGCCAGATCTAGCTAAAATTTCTAACGCCTCGTTCTCATAGTTTATACCCTCTTTGCTTAGGATAAATTGCAAGTGTTTTAGGATATTTAGTCTGCTTATTTGCTTAAATCTAAAGTGCTGTGTGCGAGATAGAACTGTCGCTGGTAGCTTTAGCGGATCGGTCGTGGCAAGTATGAATTTTACGTATGACGGTGGTTCTTCTAATGTCTTTAAAAGTGCGTTAAATGCCTCTTTTGTAAGCATATGCACCTCGTCGATAATGAAAATTTTAAATCTGGCCGAAGCTGGAGCGTATTTTGTCTGCTCGATAAGCTCTCTTATATCGTCTATCTTTCGGTGACTAGCCGCGTCCATTTCGATGATATCGATGTGCCTACCCTCATTTGCCATTTGGCAGTGAGCACATATTTCGCAAGGTCTTGAGGTCGGACCATTTTCGCAAACTAAAGCCTTTGAAAATATCCTAGCACTTGATGTTTTGCCACTTCCTCTAAGCCCTGAAAATAGATAAGCGTGACCGAGTCTGCTCTCATCTAGTGCGTGTGCTAGGCTTTTGCTTACGGATTCTTGACCTATTAACTCGTCAAAATTTTTGGGGCGATACTTGAGTGCTAGTGCTTGCAAATTTTTTCCTTTATTTTTTGCCTGGATTTTACTAAAAATCGCATAAATTTTTGATATAATCAGCCAAAAACAAAATTTAAGGTAAAAAAATGAAAAAAGTTATTTTTTTGACACTATTTTTATTTTCTACTTTTGCTCTGACTGGTTGCGAGAGAAGCGACTATCAGCACCCTTTGTATCGTTCTACGAATAAATAATTTGATTTAAAGAGGTAAATTTAGGGCTATTTTTAGCCCTAAATTTAGAATTTGTAAGTGTATCCTAGATATAAGCTCACGTTTGTTTCTTTTATATCTTTAAGCTCGAATTTGTCGATTTTACCATAGTCTGTTCTATCAGCTTTTATGCCAAATTCTATCGCGTTGTATGTATCAAGTGCGTATTCGCCACCGATTTTAGCACCTATCTTTTAGATATTAATGTCGCTACGCTTTACAACTGACAAAAGCATAAGCTAAACCTTTATAAAATCGTAATGCTTGGATTTAAATTTGATGAACTAATTATAAAGAGTAAGCAAAACTACGAAGAGTTAAGCAAAATTGAAGCTGTGATTAAAGCTGATATTGAAAAATTTAAAGAAAAGAGCGATTAAACGCCCTTTGTTTTACTCATTTAAAATAGAAAGTAGCTCTTTATTATCTTTTGTTTTTAGCATTTTTGCGTATAAGAATTTAAGCGCTTCAACATCATCCATAGAGGCAATTGCCGTGCGAATAGCCCAAATTTTTTGAAGCTCGTCAGGTTTTTGAAGTAGCTCTTCTTTTCTTGTGCCTGATTTTAGCACATTTATAGCAGGGTAAATTCTGCGGTCAGAGATATTTCTATCAAGCACAACTTCGCTGTTGCCAGTGCCTTTAAATTCCTCAAAAATAACCTCATCCATACGTGAGCCAGTGTCAATTAATGCCGTTGCGATGATTGTTAGGCTACCGCCGTGTTCTATGTTGCGTGCTGCACCAAAGAAGCGTTTTGGCTTGTGAAGTGCGTTTGCATCAACGCCACCCGTTAAAACCTTGCCACTTGGCGGTGTAACGGTGTTATAAGCACGTGCTAGACGCGTAATGCTATCAAGTAAGATGATGACATCTTTACCCATTTCAACCAGACGCTTTGCCTTTTCTATGACAAGCTCAGCCACGCGGACGTGATTAAGTGCTGGCAAGTCAAAAGTAGAGCTAAACACCTCGCCCTTAACAGAGCGTTGCATATCGGTAACCTCTTCTGGTCTTTCATCAACCAAAAGCACCATCAAATGTGCCTCTGGGTGGTTTTTGGCTATGCCGTGAGCTAGTTCTTTCATAAGCTCGGTTTTACCACTTCTTGGAGGTGCGACTATAAGCCCACGCTGACCTTTGCCAAGTGGTGTAAATAGGTCAAGCACACGTCCGGTTAGCTTCATTGGATCGTATTCAAGGTGGATTTTCTCAGTCGGAAAAAGTGGTGTTAGGTTGTCAAAAAGCGGTCTTTCTTTTGCCTCGGCAAGCGGCATATAATTTACAGCTTCAATCTTTAAAAGTGCGTAGTATTTTTCTTGATCTTTTGGCTCTCTAACTTGTCCTGTTACGATATCGCCGACACGAAGTGCGAATTTTTTTATTTGCGAGTTTGAAACGTAGGCGTCATTTGAGCTATCGCTTAGGTTTGCATCAACCGAGCGTAAAAAGCCATAACCCTCATTTGTAACCTCTAAAATTCCGGTAAAAAGTATAAAACCGCCCTGTTTTGTCTGTGTTTTTAAAATTTCAAAAATCAAATCTTGGCGACGAAACTCCCTTGGATTTTCAACTCCTACACTATTTGCGATTTGGACTAAATTTTCAAGGTCAAGCGTCCTAAGCTCTTCGATCTTGTGTCCATCAACCGGGATATGTGTGCGAGTGTTGTTTGTGTGTTTTTTTGTGGTTTTTTCTTTTTGGCTTTCATTTGCCTGATTTGAGTTATTTTCCATTATTCCTCTTTAAAATTTTGGATATAAAAATGTAGAAATTTAAGTTTCAAAATGAAGTCTTTGAAAGCCGTCATTGTATAAAAAATTTGCTTTCTTGTCAAGAAAATTTTATAATCGCACTTTAAATTTAAAGGATTTAAGATGATGAATTTTAAAGATGAAAAGCGTGAGAAAATCATCATAAAAACAGCTTTGCTTGGCATAGTTTTAAATATTTTTTTAGCAAGTATAAAAATTTTAATCGCTCTTGCCTCAAACTCTGTTGCTGTTATTTCAGACGCTATAAATAACATTAGCGACGCATTTTCTAGCGTCATAACCATTTTTGGCTCAAAACTAGCAACCAAGCTTCCTGATGAAAACCACCCTTACGGATATGGTAGAACCGAGTATATAGGCGGTCTTATCGTTTCAGTTATAGTTTTAATGCTTGGGCTAAATTTTCTAAAGGCGTCAGTCGAGGTCATCATAGAGCCAAAACAGACAAATTTTGAGTTTGTTGCTATTTTGTTTTTGGCTTTTGCAATGATTTTAAAATTTCTAATAGCCAAAATTTATAAAAAAGTCGGCAATGATACGGAGTCAATATCTTTAAAAGCAGTTGGTGCTGAAGCGTTTGGTGATGCGATTATATCGTTTATAATACTAATCTCTGCTGGGGTCTCTTATTTTTATGGAATTTTTATAGATGGCTGGGCTGGAATTTTAGCTTCTGGATTTATCATTTTTAATGGAATAGTGCTTATAAAACAGACATTTGACAAGATAATTGGCGTTCGTGTTGAGCAGGAGGTAAGTCAAAAGGTTTATATGGCTGTAAAGGAGTGTGAAATCGTGCTTGGTGCTTATGATTTGATACTGCATAATTACGGCGTTGAGCGTTATGTCGGCTCTATAAATGTTGAGGTTGATGAGCATTTAAAAATTTCAGATATATCTTCTAAGCTAAATGAGCTTCAAATTAAGATTTATAACCGCTACCGAATATATCTAGTCTTTGGAATTTATAGCATAAACTTAGGGCAAAATAATGCTAAAGAGTGTGTCATAAACGCACTTAGCGATTTAAAAAGTATTTTAAGCATTCACGCTTTTTTTATAGATTTAAAGCAAAAGCGTATAAGGTTTGATGTGGTTGTTGATTTTAAAGAGCAAAATTTAGCACAGCTAAGAAAAGAGATAGAAAAGCGTGTGTCAGAGCGTTTTGGCGGTTTTGAAATTTTTATTGTGATTGATAGAGAATTTTCATAGATTATGATCATTTTTTAAAAAATTAAGAGAAAATTACGTATAATTAAAAATCTAAATTTGAAAGCAAAATGTAACTTAATGGCAAAAATTAAATGCTCTCACTGCAAACTTAGTTTTGATGAAAATTCGATGATTGACGGCACACAAGGTCAGAAATTTTGCTGTGTTGGCTGTCAAAGCGTGTATGAAATTTTACACTCAAACGGACTTGATGAGTTTTATGCAAGACTTGGCAAAAACAGCCTAAATCCAGCAAATAACCTTAAAAAAACGACCGATGAAGCCATTAAAAATTTATACAAAAACTACGTAAAAAATGAAAATGGAATTTGTAAAATCAACCTTGTGATCGAGGGCATTCACTGCTCGGCTTGTATTTGGCTAAATGAAAAGGTGCTGTTTTCTACAAAGGGAATTTTAGAGGCAAGTATTAATGCCACAAACAACAAAGCCACTATCGTTTGGAACGATGATGAGATAAAACTGGCTGAAATTTTAAATAAAATCAGCCAAATTGGCTACAATGCCTACGCCTATGACGCAAGTCGTCAGGAGGCAGTTTTAGACGCAAAACGGCGTGAGTTTTACATAAAACTGCTAGTTGGCGTATTTTGTGTGATGAATATAATGTGGATAGCAATTGCACAATACTCTGGCTATTTTTTGGGTATGGATAAGAGTGTGCGTGATATTTTAAATTTTGCCGAGTTTATCCTGGCTACGCCGGTGCTTTTTTACACTGGCGGTGCGTTTTTTAGGGGTTATGTGGTCGCTTTTAAAACAAAAATGCCAAATATGGATATGCTTATTGCAACGGGTGCGAGTTTGACTTACATCTATTCGGTATGGGCGATGTTTTCGCGTCAAGGAGAGGTCTATTTTGATTCGGTTGCGATGATTATTACCTTTGTTTTTGTTGGCAAATTTCTTGAAATTTTAAGCAAAAAACGTGCAAATGACACGGTTGATAGCCTTAGTTCAATGGTAATTAGCGAAGTTTTGGTTAAAGTTGGCGATGAGTGCGTTTATAAGGATATAAACGAGATAAAAGTTGGTGACACGCTTGTTTTAAAAGCAGGTGATAAGGTGCTAATTGACGGCGTTATTGCAAGTGGCGAGGCTAGTTTTGACTACTCTAGGATTAGCGGCGAGAGTGTGCCGGTGTTTGCTGGAAAAAAAGATGAGTTAAAAAGTGGTGCGATATGCCTTGATGGATATGTTGAGTACGTAGCAAGTGCGGAGTTTAAAAATTCACTCTTAAATAAAATCATCACAATGCTTGAAAACGCAAACCTAAAAAAGCCACACATTGAGCAGTTTGCAAATCAAATTTCAGCAAAATTTTCGCTCACTATTATTTTTATTGCGATCTTGACATTTATTTTTTGGTATTTTTTTGGAGGTTTTGGCTTTATAAGCCCATTTTTACAAGACGCAAATAGCTTTGAAAGAGCACTAATCATCTCAATCTCGGTCGTAGTAATCGCCTGTCCTTGTGCATTGGCACTTGCTACTCCTGTTAGCACTCTTGTTGGTCTTGGAGTCGGGCTTAAAAACAAAATTATTTTTAAAGAGGCAAGGATTATTGAAACACTAGCAAAGTGCGACACTGTCGTATTTGATAAGACTGGCACACTTACAAAAGGCATTTTAAAAGTAGATGATTTTAGTGCTAGTTTTGATTTAAACGTCATTTTTGCCATAGCAAACACCTCAAAACACCCAGTAAGCGTTGCTGTAGCTAAATTTTTAAGTGATAAAATCACACAAAAAAGCACAATCACAAATGTAAAAGAGATAGCAGCAAAGGGCGTAAGTGCAGTTTATGATGATAAAATTTTACTTGCTGGAAGTGCTAGATTTATGAGTGAAAACGGCATTTTAGTAAGCGAAAACGCCATGACTACAAGCTATTTTGTCGCTTTTGATAAGAAATTAGTCGCTACGTTTAGCTTAAGCGATGAGATAAGAGAGAATGCAAATGAGTGTATCAGCGTTATTAAAGCTCTAAAAATGCAGGTTTTTATGCTCACTGGAGATAATGAAAACCCAGCAAAATCCGTAGCCTTAAAGCTTGGTATAGATGAGTTTAAATCTAACGCCTTGCCCGATTTTAAAGCCCAATTTGTTAAAGATTTACAGGCACAAGGCAAGAGAATTTTAATGGTTGGAGACGGCATAAACGATACTTTGGCGATGAGCTATGCTGAGGTTGGCGTGTGTATGGGTAGTGGGGCTGATGTGAGTTTGGAGCGAAGCGATGTGGTGCTACTTAGCGATGATTTAGTAGCATTAAAACAGGCGATTTTAATCTCAAAAAGAACGTTAAATGCGATAAAACAAAACCTTGCCTTTTCGCTAATTTACAACGCTTTTACCATTCCACTTGCGATTTTGGGGCTTATTATCCCACTATTTGCGGCGATTTCGATGTCATTTAGCTCAGTAATTGTTGTGCTAAATTCTCTAAGAATAAAAAAAGGTTTTTAATGGATAACATTGTCTTAGCCACTATGCTATTAATATCAGTCGTGCTTGGTGCATTTGCACTTTTTGGCGTTATTTGGGGGATTAAAAACAAGCAGTTTGAGGATTATAGAAAATTTCTTGACGGGACGAAATTTGATGATGAAGATGCGTTAAATGACGCGTATGAGCTTGAAAAACGCAAAAAAGAGGCGATGAAGAAAAACTATATGCCACCGGATTGATTGTCTTATGGATATTAAAAATTTAGCTATCTTACTCCTTTTATTTTTAGTTATTTTACTTTTAAAAATTTTACTAAAACGCCAAAAAATCAAGCAACTAAGATATAAAAGTGACAGTGGTGATCTGGTAAAAAGTAGGGCAGAGCTAGTCATTGCAAACTGGCTTTTTCATCACGGATTTAGCTTTATTTATGAAAAAAGAATTCAGGCAAAAGAGCGTGTAATTAGCGATTTTTATCTAGTGGATTTTGAAATTTACATAGAATTTTGGGGTCTAAATACGCCAAATTATGTAAAACGCAAGGCAAAAAAGATAAAAATTTACAAAAAACATCGTTTAAAACTCATACAAATGGACGATGAGAGCTTAAAGGATTTAAATAAATTCTTTAAAGCTGAGCTTTTAAAATTTGGTATAAAAAATTTAAGATAAAGGAAATTTATGGAGGCATTTTTTTCTGGTTTTGGCACGAGCTTATCGCTTATTTTAGCGATTGGAGCACAAAACGCATTTGTGCTAAAGCAGGGTATTTTAAAGCAAAATGTTTTTATCATCTGTCTGATTTGTGCTATCTCTGACGCTGTGCTAATTTTTGGCGGAATTTTGGGGCTTGGATACATCATAGAAAAATTCCCAGCAATAAAACAAATTGCGATTTATGGCGGTTTTTGCTTTCTTTTTTGCTACGGCATAAAGAGTTTTTATACTGCTTTTAAGCTTAAACACGCGCTAAATTTTGATGATAAACCAACGCATGGAGTTAGAAAAACGATACTTTTGACACTTGCATTTACCTGGCTAAATCCACACGTATATCTTGATACGATGTTGCTTATTGGCTCGGTGTCTGCTGGATTTGGTAATAAAAATTTGATTTTTGGTTACGGTGCTGCTTGTGCCTCTTTTGTGTTCTTTTTTACACTTGGATACGCCTCAAGGCTACTCTCTCCATTTTTTAAAAAGCCACTTTCTTGGAAAATTTTAGAAATTTTTGTTGGAATTTTGATGATTTTTTTAGCTTTTGTTTTACTTTTTACAGATATTTAAAGGGGCAAAAGCCCCTAAATTAGCAAGAGTAGCAGGTTTTAAACTCATAAGCTGTTGGACGAGCTTCATAAGGCCATACTTGCGTTTCAAATTTGTAGTGCTGAAACGTATCTATAAACTCATCGGTCATTACAGGTTTAAGATATGCGTTGTCGCGAATTAACGCTTCAAGGCTACCTCTGAGCGTGTGTGGAAGTTGCTCTATGCCTTTTTCGCGAATTTCATCAAGTGTTAGTTTAAACAAATTCTCATCCATTGGACCAACTGGCTCAGTTTTGTTTTTAATGCCGTCAATCCCAGCCATAAGCATTGCTGTAAATGCCAAATACGGACACGCGGTGCTATCAGGGAAACGCATTTCAGCTCTTACTGACTTTTCGCCAGAGCCATATGGGATACGCACTGAAGCTGAGCGGTTTTGGCTTGAGTATGTTAGGATCGAAGGTGCTTCAAAGCCTGGAATTAGGCGTTTATAGCTATTTGTGCTTGGGTTTGTAAAGGCTGCGACTGAACGTGCGTGTTTTAGCACTCCGCCAATATAGTGACGTGCCATATCGCTTAGTTTGCAGTAACCCTCCGCACTATAAAATAAGTTTTTGCCGTCTTTCCAAATAGACTGATGTACGTGCATACCGCTTCCGTTATCGCCATAAAGCGGTTTTGGCATAAATGTGGCAGTTTTGCCGTTTAGATGAGCTACCATTTTTACGACGTATTTGTAAATTTGCACATTATCAGCCGCTTCAACAAGTGTGCCAAATTTTACACCTATTTCACCTTGTCCTTGTGCCACTTCGTGATGAACAACAAAGGTTTCAAGTCCGACTTGCTCTAAAACATTTACCATTTCTGCTCTTAAATCAACCATAGAGTCAACTGGCTGAACAGGAAAATATCCGCCTTTTGTGCGTGGACGATGACCCGTATTGTAGCTATCTTTAAAATCTCTAGAGTCGTTCCACTCGCCCTCTTCGGTATCTACTTCATACATAGCGCAGTTTGATTTATCTACTATTTTTACGTTATCAAACACGAAAAATTCATTCTCTGGACCAAAATATGCGACATCTCCAAGACCGGTTTCTTTTAAGTGAGCCATAGCTTTTTTTGCTATTGAACGTGGACATTTTTCATACATTTGCCCCTTGTAAATGTCAAAAACATCGCAAAATACAACGATAGTAACATCTGCGGTAAACGGATCTAAAAACGCTGTTTGCGCCTCTGGGATAAAGATCATATCCGAGCGATGTATCGGCTGCCAACCGCCAAAAGAACTCGCATCAAACGGCACACCATTTTCAAACATATCTTTATTAACAGCTTTCATCGTATATGAAACGTGGTGCCAAGTGCCGTTCATATCGGTAAATCTAAAATCTACAAACGCAACTTCGTGCTCCTTGCAGAAAGAAAAAAACTCATCAACACTATTTACAAATTTGCCCATTTTTTCTCCTTGTTCGGGTTTAATTTTCGTATTGTATCATATTTTTTTAGATTTAAGGTAAAATTTATAAAAATTTTTTACTCAATTTAAAATTTTACTGCAAACCTGTCACGATTTTTAAAGCAAATAGCCTCGCTAAATCCTATCTCCTTTGCGATTTTAACGCACTCATCGCCGTTTTTATCCACTTGGTCTGGAGCGTGTGCATCTGAGCCAAATGTGATAGGTATGTTTAGCTCAAAAATTTGCTCTAGTAACGCACGACTTGGATACTGCTCACACACTGGTTTTCTAAAACCAGCTGAGTTTATCTCTACGACTAAATTTGCTTTTTTTATTGCATTTAACGCGTCATTTGCTAAAATTCTCACATCTGTGTTTGGTAAAAATTTAAAAACTTTAAGCAGGTCAAAGTGTCCAACTATATCAAATTTAGCGCACTTTGCAAGTTCACAAATACACCTAAAATACTCACGCCAAATCTCATCAATATCGCGGTTTTCATACTCGCCGATGAATTCTGGATTATCAAATCCCCAGCCTCCTAAAAAATGCACCGAGCCGATAAAATAATCAACCTTACGCCTAAAAACTCGCTCGTCCATAAAATTTTCTAAGTAATCAACCTCATATCCCAGCAAAATTTCACACTCGTTTTTAAACTTCTGCCTTGCCTCAAGCACCATTTTTTCGTATTTGTCCATCTCATCAAAATCCATTCTGTAAGCCTGATCAAAATTCATCGGTGCGTGGTCACTGATACCAAAAAATTTTGTTTTGGCTTTTATCGCGTTTTTGATGTACTCATCTATCGTGCCTACTGCGTGTTTGCAAAGTGTCGTGTGGTTGTGTAGATCAACTATCATTTTTATCCTTTAAATTTTAGAAATTTTATCAAAAGGGATATTAATTTTTTATTTTATTTAAAGTTAGCTTTTAGGGGAGTAGTTGTATAATCTCAGTATTTTTATTGCAGGAGTTTTTATGACCCAAGAAGAACTAGACGCTTTAATGGCTGGTGATCTTGACGACATCGCAGATAGCGAGCCAGTAGCCACCCAAGAGCCAGTACAAGAAAAAGAGGAGAAAGTAACACCAGTGGTCGAAACTACGACTATCGACCCAAATACATACCGCGTAAATCCCGAAACAGCTTGGCCACCGCCACCACCAACAG
This sequence comes from Campylobacter mucosalis, assembly GCF_013372205.1. Classification (NCBI taxonomy): domain Bacteria; kingdom Pseudomonadati; phylum Campylobacterota; class Epsilonproteobacteria; order Campylobacterales; family Campylobacteraceae; genus Campylobacter; species Campylobacter mucosalis. The sequence continues at coordinate 1,251,822 of NZ_CP053831.1, read as the reverse complement.
AAGATCACAAAATGGTTCATCAGCTTGATGACGTCACTCGTGATAGTGAGAAAAAGGCGACTGAGCTTTTTGATAAGCTTGAAACGATAAATGGCTTTTTTATGGACGCTGAGAGCGGTTGCAAGGACATCAAAAAAGGAATCGATAAAAATTTAGAAATTTTCACACTTTTAAGCGAGAAATTTCCAAATGTCCCTACATTTTCAGAGGCAATAGAGCAAAATAACAGCCTAAAATCAAAAATTTCTGACGTAGTAGATAACCTACAAATGGGGCAAGATGAGATAATGATGGCAATGGATATGATGCAGTATCAAGACATTCATCGCCAAAAGATTGAGCGTGTTATTAACGTAATGCGTGCGCTTAGCAAGTATATGAACACGCTATTTGAAGGCAAGATTGACGATGATAAGCGTGTCGGCTCGGCTGTTCATATCGCGGGTGACACGACTACTGAAAATTTAGTAAGCAATGATGACATTGAAGCACTCATTGAAAGCTTAGGCAAAAAGTGAAAAAACCAGAGCTTTTAAGCCCAGCTGGCAATTTTACAAAGCTTAAAATCGCCCTTGACTACGGAGCGGACGCCGTTTATGCGAGTGTGGCTAGTTTTTCGCTCCGCACTCGCTCGGCTCGTGAGTTTGACTTAGAGAGCTTTAAAGCGGCGATTGATTACACGCACGAAAAGGGTAAGAAATTTTACGCTACGATAAATGCTTTTCCATTTAACTCGCAGATTGAGCCGTTAAAACGCCATTTACAGACAATATCAGCTATGAAGCCTGACGGATTTATCATCGCAACACCCGGCGTTATGAGCCTAGCAAAGCAGATAGCACCAGAGATTGATGTGCATTTAAGCACCCAAGCAAACGTAATGAACTACCTTGACGCTAAAATTTATCACGATATGGGAGCTTGTCGGATTGTAGTCGCTCGTGAGATGAATTTAAAAGATGTTATAAAGATAAAAGAGCAGTTGCCAAATTTAGAGATTGAAATTTTTGTTCACGGCTCTATGTGTTTTGCATATTCTGGTCGTTGCTTGGTTAGCTCAGTTCAAAGTGGCCGTATGTCAAACCGCGGTAGTTGTGCGAATGACTGCCGTTTTAAATACGAACTTTATGCCAAAAATCCAGACTCAGGCACACTCTTTCGTCTTGAAGAAGACCTTGATGGTGGCACTCACATAATGAACTCAAAGGACTTAAATCTCTCAGCTCACATTGATGATATTATTAAAGCTGGTGTGATTGACAGCTTTAAGGTTGAGGGTCGCACAAAGAGCGAGTATTACGCTGCTTGTGCTACTCGTGCTTATCGTATGGCGATTGATGATGTGATGAATGGAAATTTTAACGTTAGCAAGTATCAGTTTGAGCTAAACACGCTTAAAAATCGCGGTTTTACGGACGGGTATTTAGTTCATCGTCCATTTGAAAGGGCTGATACACAAAATCATCTAAGCAGCCTAGAAGAAGGCACACATCAAGTTCATTCAATAAGCGAGGACGGCGAGTTTTTTAAATGCAAATTTAAAATCGTGCCAAACGAAGCTTATGAAATTGTAGCTCCACTTGACGCAAAGATAGATGAGTGTGATAACGAGATCGGTAAAATTTATAAGCAAGACGGCAAATTTTGGCTAGTTTTTAAGCAGTTAATTAGCAAAAAGGGTAAAAATTTAGATGAAATTCACAGCGGAAACGAAAACGAGATGAAGTTACCTATAAAAATGCCTGAATTTAGCTTTTTAAGAAAGGAAATTTTGTGAAATTTGTATCAATTATAATGGGAAGCAAGAGCGATTATGAGATAGTAAATGAAGCGGCTAAGTTACTTAGCAAATTTGGCGTAAAATACGAGCTAATCATCAGCTCAGCCCACAGAAGCCCAGAGCGAACAAGCGAGTATGTAAAGAGTGCCGAAAAAAAGGGTGCACAGGTATTTATAGCAGCCGCTGGTATGGCAGCTCATTTAGCTGGTGCTGTGGCTGCAAACACGACAAAACCGGTCATTGGCATACCTATGGGTGGCTCAGCACTAAACGGCGTTGATGCACTTTATTCAACCGTGCAAATGCCAAGCGGAATGCCAGTTGCTACACTTGCTATCGGCAAGGCTGGAGCTATAAACTCAGCATATCTTGCTATGCAAATTTTAGCCCTAAATGATAGTGATTTAGCACAAAAACTAAAAGATGATAGAGAGGCGAAAAAAGAGGCGTTAAAGAGCGATTCTGCCGAAGTTGAAGTGATACTTTAAGGAGAGTAAATGCAGACTTTTTTAAAGATTGATGAGTTTTGTAAGCTGGTTCATTTAGAGCGTGAGGTCATTGAGGGGATGATTGAGCGTGGCGTTTTAAACACTCGCACCGATGATGGTGAGATTTACATTGAAGCTAGTCAAGGCACGATGAGTGTTGTACCGGCGACCACTTCAAATTTAAGTGTAAATATGAACGCACTGCCGGGCGAGAGTTTTGTTGAAAAGACGATTGGCACGATTTTAAATTTACACGAAAAGGTACTTGACGCAAAAGATGAAACGCTTGAAGTGCTTAGAAACGAGAATAAATTTTTAAAAGAGGCACTTTACTCTATGCAAGAGCTTTACGATGAGGATAGAAAGACCATTGAAACGCTCACAGCCCAGTTAAAACACTCACAAGATGAGGTTGAGTTTTTAAAACGTAAGTATAAATTAATGTGGAATAAAGCGGTTGAAAATTTTAATGGATAAAGTTTTAGAAAGCTCGTTTGCACACGTCGTGGATGACGAGATAGAACGCATTTTTTTACAGATTAATGGCGATTGGTTTGCGGTTTTTATTAAAGACGATAGTTTAAATTTTTACCCTTCAAGCGACCCTATAACTCTTGATTTAGAGCTTAAAAGATTGCCTATTATCACGCAGTTTGAAGGGCTTGTGATAGATGAATTAAACGAGATTGAAAATATCGGCTTTGAGATAAATTTTACCGATAAAAGTTTGGTTTTTAAAATTTTATCAAATAGCTTAAAAATCGGCGTTACAAACTATATTTATAAAATTTGACTTTTTTGTTTGTTTGCTGATATAATGCGTTTAAATTTTTAAACATATGGACTTAAAATGAGTTTAGAAACTATGAGAATTTTAAAAGAGTGCATACCGACTTTTTCGGTTTTAAGCGATGAAAATCGCCACAAAATTTTAAATTTGCTATTTTTAAACGGCAAAATGAATGTAAATGAGATAACAAGCAATCTTCATCTATCTCGTCCAGCTATCTCTCATCACTTAAAGCTTATGCTAGACGCAGGACTTGTAAGCGTTGAGCAAATTGGCAAAGAGCGTTATTATAATGCAAATTTTGAGCATTCTTACGAACTTTTAAATGAGCTTTTAAAATCAATAGAGATAAATTGTAAGCCATTAAAAGCTTAAAAATTTAAGTTAATTTTTTGAACAATTAGTTTAAATTTTTAAACTTATAAACATAAAGGATAAAAATGCAAAATTTACTAAACCAACCACTCGTTTTAAAAAATGGCATAACCATCAAAAATCGCCTTTTAAAAGCGTCAATGAGTGAGCAGTTAGCTATAAATAACAAACCAAGTCAAACGCTTACAAATTTATATAAAATTTGGGCTAATGGCGGTGCTGGGGTATTAATTACTGGCAATGTTATGGTTGATAAGAGTGCGCTCGGTGCAAAAGATGATGTTGTGCTTGAAAACGACGCCGATTTAGAGCTATTTAAAGCGTGGGCAGAGGCTGCAAAACAGAATGATACAAGGGTGATAATGCAGTTAAATCATCCGGGCAAACAATCTCCAAAATTTCTGTCAAAAACACCAGTTGCGCCAAGTGCTTTGCCACTTTCAAATGGGCTAGAAAAGCTTTTTAATACGCCAAGAGAGTTAAGTATTGATGAGATAAAACAGATTATTAAACGCTTTGCTAATAGTGCAAAGCTCGCAAAAATAGCTGGTTTTGACGGGGTGCAAATTCACGCCGCTCACGGCTATTTAATCAGTCAATTTTTATCTGCATTACATAATCAAAGAAGCGATGAATACGGCGGTAGCTTAGAAAATCGTATGAGGTTTTTAACCCAAATTTATCAAGCTATAAAAGATGAGGTAAAAGATGATTTTATCGTTTGTTTAAAGCTAAATTCAGCCGATTTTCAAAAGGGTGGTTTTAGTGAAGACGAATCCCTAAAAGTGGCAAAAACTATGGCGGACTTAGGCGTTGATTTTATAGAAATTTCAGGCGGAAATTACGAAGCCCCAGCAATGCTTGAAGGCACAAAAGATAGCACAAAAAAACGCGAAGCCTACTTCTTAGATTATGCTAGAAAATTTAGACAAATTTGCGATACCACGCTAGTTATTACAGGTGGTTTTCGCTCACAAAAAGCGATAAATAACGCTCTAAATAACGGCGAACTAGACATAGCTGGTGTTGCAAAGCCGTTTGCACTTGATAAAGATTTTGCTTTAAAAATACTTAATGACCCTGAGTTTAATTTACAAATAAATGAGCCAAAATTTGGTATAAAAAAGTTAGATGATATGCTATTTTCAGCTGTTATTATGTATTGGTATATGGAACAAATGAAGCGTTTATCTCAAAATTTAGACCCAAATCCTAAGCTTGGTTTATGGCGTGTTCTTTTTAGTAGTATTTATCAAAATGGCTTAAATGCTATTAAAAAAGTAAGGGCGTAATAAGAAAATTTTTGATAAAATCCGCCAAAAAAAGGATAAAAATGATAACTTTTTCAGAGATTATTTTAAATTTGCAAACCTACTGGCAAAAGCAAGGTTGCGTCATTTTACAACCCTATGATATGCCAGCTGGTGCTGGCACTTACCACCAGGCTACATTTTTAAGAAGCTTAGGCTCTAAACCTTGGGCGACAGCTTACGTCGCACCGAGTCGTCGTCCAACTGACGGCAGATATGGTGAAAATCCAAACCGCCTAGGTGCTTACTATCAGTTTCAAGTTTTAATCAAGCCAAGTCCAGAGAATATCCAAGAGCTTTATTTAAAAAGCTTAGAGAGTCTTGGACTTGATCTTAAAAAGCACGATATCCGCTTTGTTGAGGATAACTGGGAAAGCCCGACTCTTGGTGCTTGGGGACTAGGCTGGGAGGTTTGGCTTGATGGTATGGAAGTTACGCAATTTACCTATTTTCAGCAAGTAGGTGGTATCACTTGTGAGTTAGTTTCTGGCGAGATTACATATGGTCTTGAACGCCTTGCTATGTATTTACAAAACAAAGATAACGTATATGATATCATTTGGGATGATAAAAACGGCGTTGTAACTTATGGCGACGTGCATAAACAAGGCGAGTTTGAGTGGAGCAAATACAACTTTGAAGTAGCAGATACAAATATGCTTTTTAATCAATTTGAAAACGCATTTAACGAGTGCAAACGCTGCCTAGACGCCGAACTTTCGCTACCTGCATATGATTATTGTATGTTATCAGCACACACTTTTAACGTCCTTGACGCACGTGGTGCGATAAGCGTAACGCAAAGACAAGACTATATTTTAAAAATTCGTGAGCTTGCCAAGGCGTGTGCAACGTGCTATCTAAAATCGCAAGAGAAGTGATGAAAAGAAGTTATGAGAATTGCTGAAATTTATAAAATTTTAGATGAAATTGCCCCATTTGAAAATCAGGAGCCGTGGGATAATAGCGGACTTATCGTGGGCTCTTTAAACAGCGAATTTGAGCGAGTTTATCTAAGTCTTGATATTGACACTGATTTAGCAGATTTTATAAGTCCAAATTCACTCATCATCACACACCACCCGCTTGTTTTTAAGGGGCTAAAAAGCATAAATTACGATAAATATCCAAGCAACATAATCGCAAAATTAATCGCAAAAAATGTAAGCCTAATCTCAATGCATACAAACTACGATAAACACGTTCTAAACGAGTATTTTGTGCGTGAAATTTTGGGTTTTGAAATTTGTAAAAAAGATGAATTTTTAATATATTGCGATGTTAAAATGAGCTTTACTGAACTTGTTAATTTAGTAAAAAACCGCCTAAATTTGGCACAAATTCGTGCTGTTTTTGCAAAAGATGATATAAAACGTATAGCCGTTTGCACAGGTAGCGGTATGGATTTGGCGAGTTTAGTTAGGGCTGATGTGTTTTTAACAGGCGACATAAAATATCACGACGCACTAACTTGCAAAGAAAATGGGTTAAATTTAATAGACCTAGGACATTATGAGAGCGAGTTGTATTTTGGGGCATCATTGGCAAAATATTTGCAAAATTTTAAAATAGAAGTTATAATCACGAATTCAAAAAATCCATTTACGTATCGTTAAATAAAAAGGAAAGAGATGAATAAATACCTAAGTCAGCTAATAGAACTTGCAAAGTTTGATAAAGAGATAGACGGCTTTGTGCCTAGAATTGAGAGTGTTGAGCGAGTTTTAAGGGCAAGTAAGCAGGAATTTAAAGACATAAGCGAACAAATTGCAAAAATTGATGAGGATTTAGCCGAGTTAAAAGTGCAAAAATCAAAGACAAATGCCCATATCGTGGAGTTTGGCACAAAAATCAAGGATGTTTCTAAAAAGAGTGGCTCTGCAAAAACGGAAAAAGAGATAAAAGCTCTAAATTTAGAAGAAGAGATCGCAAAAGAACAGCTTGAAGCAGCGAACGAAGAGATAGCCAGACTTGAAAAAATAGAGACAAGTAAGGCTGAGCAAAAGAGCGAACTTAGTGCTAAATTAGATGAAATTAGTGCAAAATTAAGCAAAGTTGAGGCTGAGATTAGTTCTGAAATTTCAGCCATTGAAAAAGAGCGTGCAGAGGTTTATGCTAAAAAAGACAAACTTGTTGGCGAGGTAAATCAAAAGATTCTTACATTTTATGAAAAAATACGCAAATGGGCGTTAAACACAGCTGTTGTGCCAGTTAAAAAACAGGCTTGTTATGGTTGTTTTATGCAGATAAATGACAAAACTTACTCAGCAGTAATCAAGGGCGAGGATATCATCACCTGCCCACATTGTGGTAGAATTTTATACAAAGAAACTGAGGCAAATTGATAATAATCTACTACATTCTAGCCCTGATAGCGTGGATTTTCGGGGCTATTTTTCTACTATTTTTTAGCCTAAAAGATAAATATAAAATTTCAATCCCAGCTAGATTTTTTCTCTTTAAAAATCCGCCCCCAAAGCCATCAAATGTGCATTTTCACGCTTGTAGCTTTGGCGAGATTAGAGCGTTAAAGCCAATTTTAGAGCAGTTTGATGATAGATTAGTCTCAGTAATTACCAAAACTGGTTTTGATGAGGCAAAAAAGATCTGTTCTAACACTCGCTTTTTGCCTTTTGAGATTTTTTTACCTTTTTGGCTTAAAAAGAGCGAAATTTTAGTCATTTTTGAAGCCGAGCTTTGGCTTATGCTTGTGTTTTTAGCAAAGCTAAAAGGCACAAAAGTCATCTTGATAAATGCTAGAATTTCAGACAGAAGCTATCCAAGATATAAAAAATTTAGCTTTTTTTACCGCTATTTGTTTAAATTTATTGACAAGGTTTTCGCCCAAAGTCTGCTTGATAAAGAGCGTTTAGAAAATTTAGGTGCAAAAAATGTCGTAGTAAGTGGCAACATAAAATCAGCCTTTTTGCCAAAACAAACTAAAATTTATGCTAAACCAAAAGAGCGGATGATAGTGTTTGCTAGCACCCATAAAAACGAAGAAACAATGCTTTTAGAAAATATCACTTTAAGCCAAAATGATAAGCTAATCATCGCACCACGCCACCCTGAGCGTTTTAGCGAGGTTGATGAAATTTTTAGTGCCTTTGCAAAGAAATTTGATTTTAGCTACTCAAAATTTAGCCAAAGTGAGAATTTTAACACAAAATGTATCTTAATTGATAGCTTGGGCGAACTTATTAATATCTATGCAATTAGCGATATAGTCGTGCTTGGCGGTAGTTTTGTGCCAAACGTTGGAGGGCATAATCCAATTGAGGCAGCACAATTTAAAAATATGATAATAAGTGGTAAATATATTTTTAACCAAAAGGCCCTTTATAGCGAAGTTTTAGGTGTAAAATTTATAGAGCCAAATGAGATAAATGAAGCTTTAAATGGGGATTATAAGCAAAGCACGCTTAGGCAAATTGGCAGTGCAGACGAAATTTTAAAAGAGATTAGGGGGAGCTATGGAGAAAGCCTATAAAATTTTAGCCCTTCAAGAGGGTATTTCAAATAACGACGCAAAGGATTTAATTGATAGTGGTTTAGTTTATGCAAAGGGGCAAAAGGTCGTAATAGCAAGGGCTTTAATGAGCGAGAATACAAAATTTAGTGTGCAAAAACTACCAAAGCCAAGCGTGATTTTTGAAGATGAAAATTTAATCGCCGTTAATAAACCAGCCTTTATAACTAGTGAAAAAATTAGCGAAATTTACAAAACCCCGCTTTTGCACCGCCTTGATAAAGAAACGAGCGGTGTTTTGGTGCTTGTAAAAAACGATGAGTTTGCAAAACAAGCGATAAATGAGTTTAAAAAAATGGCAGTTAAAAAGGTCTATGTCGCGGCGGTTCGTGGTATTTTAAGCGAAGAAGTGAGCGTGAATGAGCCGATTTTAACGATAAAGGGCAAGGGTGGTGCAACATCAAAAATTTCACCAAACGGCAAAACAGCAACAAGCCACATAACACCGCTTATGGTTGTTGGAAAAAAAACGCTTTTAAAGGTTATGATTGATACTGGTAGGACACATCAAATCAGGGTGCATTTAGCAAGTCTAAATTTGCCAATAATTGGCGATGAAAAATATGGCAAAAATAGAGCAAATCGTATGTTTTTGCACGCTTACGAGATAGAATTTTTAGGTTATAAATTTCGCTCATTTTTACCAGATGAGTTTAACTCTCTTGGCTTTGAAATTTCAAAAAAATTTGAGATTTAAAGAGTGATAAAGAAAAAATTTTGTAAAATACGCCCTTTAATGAGAATTTTAGAAAGGTAGCTCGTGTTTGAACAAATCAGCGAATCATTTAGACTAGCCCTTAGTAAGGTGCGTTTTGTTGATGATGAAAAGGCGTTAAAAAACGCTATGGACGTGCTAAAAAAGGCACTTTTAAAAGCTGATGTTCATCATAAAGTTACAAAAGATTTGCTCTTATCAATTGAAAGTGATATGAAGCAAAAAAGTATCGGTCAAAAGCAGTTTTTAGACGCAATTAAGTCAAATTTAACGCAAATTTTAACGGCTCCGGGTAATCAAGGTTTTGTTTATGCGTCAAATGCTCCAACTATCGTGCTTATGGCTGGACTTCAAGGCTCAGGCAAAACGACAACCACGATAAAACTAGCAAATTACCTAAAACTTCGCAAAAAAAAGGTGCTAGTTGCGGCGTGTGATTTACAGCGTTTAGCGGCAGTTGAGCAGCTTAGACAGCTTTGCGTGGCAAACGAGATTGAGCTATTTTTTATTGAAAATGAAACAGATCCGATTAAGGTTGCAAAAGAGGCTTTAAACAAGGCAAAAAGCGGACTTTATGATGTGCTTTTAGTAGATACTGCTGGTCGTTTAGCTATTGATGAAGCTTTGATGAGTGAGATAAAAGATGTTAAAAACACGATAAATCCGCACGAAATCTTTTATGTGGCTGACGCTATGAGTGGTCAAGATGGCGTAAAATCAGCTGCGAAATTTAATGAAATTTTAGGCATAAGTGGCGTTATTTTATCAAAATTTGACTCTGACAGCAAAGGCGGTGTGGCGATTAGCATAGCAAAACAGCTTGAAATCCCACTTCGTTTTGTCGGCACTGGTGAGAAAGTTGCCGATTTAGAGAGCTTTATCCCTGATAGAATTGTTAGTAGAATTATGGGCGAAGGCGATTTGGCGACTTTGGTTGAAAAAACGAGTGCGATAATTGATGAAAAAGAGGCAAAAAGGCTAAATCAAAAGATCAAAAAGGGTCAGTTTAATTTTAATGACTTCTTAGAACAAATGGAGAGCGTTAAGAAGCTAGGCTCTATGAAATCACTACTTGGTATGATACCGGGTCTTGGAAATATGGCAAATCAGATAAAAGATATAGACCTTGAAAATTCAAAAGAGATAATTCACATAAAAGCGATGATAAACTCAATGACAAAAAAAGAGCGTGAAAATCCAGAGCTTTTAAACAACAGCCGAAAACGCCGTTTGGCAGCCGGTGCTGGATTAAATCAAGTTGAAGTAAATCGCTTTTTAAAGCAGTTTGAAAATGCTTCAAAACTGGCTAAGAAATTTTCGGGTAAGGGCGGAGCACAGGGACTTGCAAATTTGCTAAGCCAAGCAAATATAAATAGACCTAGATAGGTTTAACTTTGAGCGTTAAAACGCTTAAATTTAAGCCTTATTTATAAAATTTAACAAGGAGAAAAAGATATGGCAACAGTAGTAAGACTAACTAGAATGGGACGTAAAAAAAGACCATTTTATCGTGTAGTTGTAACAGATAGCAGAAAAAGACGTGATAGTGGCTGGATAGAGAGTATCGGCTATTACAACCCTATGGTTGAGCCAGAGATTGTAAAGATTGACGCTGAGAGATTAGCTTATTGGAAAAGCGTTGGTGCTAAATTAAGCGATAGAGTCGCTCAAATTACTAAATAATGGTTGAAAATTTTTTACACGAATACGCGAAGCTCATCGCTGATTACCCAGAAAAAATCAAGATTGAGCGTGTTGAGCTTGGCGAAAATTTTGTAGAAGTTATAATTTACGCTGATAAAGTTGATACAGGTAAGCTCATCGGCAAAGATGGCAAGATGATAAATGCCATAAAAACCGTTATTATAGGATGCAAAGCAAAAGACGCTACAAGTTACAGAGTAACGGTGAAATCAATTGAATAGCGAATTCGTGCAGGTCGCTACTCTTGGTAAAAGTGTCGGGCTAAAAGGCTATTTAAAGCTTCACAATAAGAGCGATTTTATAGAGCAGTTTAAAAAAGATAGTAGATTTTTTGATGAAAAAGGTGCGGAGTTTGTCATAAAACATTTTGATAAGACAAACTCAACCGCTCTTTTTTATGGCTTTGAAAACGTAGATTTAGCCAAAACCCTTACGAACAAGACGCTTTATACAACAAAAGAGCTTACTAGAAAAAGTTGTAAGCTTAAAAAAAATGAGTATTTTTACTTTGATATCATCGGGCTTAATGTCGTTGAAAATGACGAAATTTTAGGTGTCGTAACCGATATAGATGACACCACAAGCAACCACCTTTTAGAGGTAAAGACTGCAAAAAATTTGGTGGATTTAAAACTTGCAAAGCACTTTTTTATCCCTTACGTTGATAATTTTATCGTTAGTGTAGATTTAGATTTAAAGCAAATTTCTGTAAAAAATTCCAAAGCGATACTTGAAAATTCCTAGCTTATGAAATTTAGCTTCGTAACACTCTTTTGTGAGCTTATTAGCCCATATTTTAGCCACTCAATTTTATCTCGTGCAAAAAATGCGAACCTAATAACCACTGATTTTATAAACCCACGCGACTTTTCGCTTGATATACATAAAAAGGTTGATGAGTATATGATTGGCGGTGGTGCTGGACTTTTAATCGCTCCGCAACCGCTAAATGACACCCTAAATTTTATAAAATCTACAAACAAATCTACTCATTTTGTATTTTTAACCCCAGTTGGTAAAAAATTTAGCCAAAATGACGCCAAAAGACTTGCTAAAAAAGAGCATATTTGCTTTGTTTGTGGCAGATATGAGGGCATTGATGAGCGAGTGATTGAGAAGTGGGCGGACGAGGTTTTTAGTATTGGCGATTTTATTTTAACTGGTGGCGAGCTTGGTGCGTTGTGCCTTGCTGACGCCATTTCACGCAATATTAAAGGCGTTTTGGGTAATGATGAGAGCCTTGAAGTTGAGAGTTTTGAGGATGGAATTTTAGAGGCTCCGTCCTTTACAAAACCAAATGTTTTTGAAAATTTTAGTATCGTTTCAGAGTTTTTAAAGGGAAATCACGCTAAAATCCGAGATTTAAAAAACGATATGGCTCGTTGCAAAACGAAGTTTTTTCGTCCTGACTTATATAAAAAACTAAGCTCAAACAAGGAAAAAATATGAGAAATAAATATATTCAAGCATTTGAAGATGCTCAAATTGCAAGCAAAAATGTGCCTGATTTTCGTGCAGGAGATACACTTCGTGTTGCTATCCGCATTAAAGAGGGCGATAAGACTAGAATTCAGAACTTTGAAGGTATCTGCATAGCTAGGCGTGGCAGTGGTACTGGCGAGACGTTTATTATTAGAAAAATAGGTGCAAACAGCGTTGGTGTTGAGAGAATATTCCCTATTTATAGCGAAAGTATTGAAGAAATCGCTGTTTTAAGACGCGGTCGTGTTCGCCGTGCAAAACTATTCTACCTACGTGATTTACGTGGTAAAGCGGCTAAAATTCGCGAGTTAAGAAAATAATTTTTAAGACCCACTTTTGGGTCTTTTTGCTCAATTATTACTACATTATCTATTTATATACTTTTCGTTTAAAATTTTCAAATACAATCAGACCTTTAAACCAATCCAAAAGGATAAAAAATGAGAAAAATTTTAGTTGCTAGTTTGTTGGCAGTATCATCTTTGTTTGCAGTTGTAAATATCAACACAGCTACAAAAGAAGAGCTTATGAGTATAAGTGGTATAGGCGAAGCAAAGGCTGACGCTATCATACAACATAGAAAAAACACTCCATTTAAAAGCATAGACGAGCTAAAAAATGTAAATGGTATAGGCGATAAAGTGTTTGACAAAATTAAAGGCGATGTTTCAACAGCAGGAAAAACAAGTATAGACACAGACGCTATAAAAAATAAAAAAGATAAAGCTCAAAAAAGTATCGATAAGAAAAAATCTGAGCTAAAAGATAGTGCAAAAGAAGCTAAAAAATTAAAAGACGAGCTTAAAAAATAATCCAACTTAACCCCAAAATTTGGGGTTAAACTTACTTAAAGTAAATCATTTTTAAATACAACATCTAATCCTAATCAACTTTTTAAGATTTTTTGGTTAAAATCTAATATAAATTCCAACAAAAAAAGTAAAATATGCAAGAATTATTAAAAACATTAAACAGTTCACAACAAGAGGCAGCTACTCACATAGACGGACCAATGCTCATACTGGCTGGTGCTGGAAGTGGCAAAACAAAGACGATAACAACGCGCCTAGCTTATCTTATCGGCGAAGTTGGCATAGATCCATCAAATACGCTAACTCTAACCTTTACAAACAAAGCGGCAAACGAGATGAGAAGCAGAGCTATGGCAATGTTATCAAGCAAAAATTATACACCATTACTCTGCACGTTTCACAAATTTGGACTTTTGTTTTTGAAATTTTATATCGATCGTTTGGGTAGGAAAAACAATTTTATTATCATTGATACGGACGATAAAAAGCGCATCATTAAGAGCTTTGAAAGCCCTATATCAACCTCCGCTTTATCAAACGAAATATCAAATTTTAAAAATTTACTCATTGGCGTTGATGAAGTCTTAAGTAACTCAAGGTTGTTTAATGATAGTCAAAATGATGGCTACTACGAGAAAGTGGCGTTGATTTATAAAAAATACGAAGAGTATATAAAGGAAAATAACCTAGTTGATTTTGATGATTTGCTTGTTTTGACCTATAAAATTTTAGACGCTGATGAGAATTTGGCTAGGGAAATTTCAAATAGATACAAATACATAATGGTCGATGAGTATCAGGACACAAATGATTTGCAGTATAAACTCCTGCGTAAGCTTTGTATGACGCACGAAAATATATGTGTAGTTGGAGATGATGATCAGAGTATTTATGGTTGGCGTGGGGCTAGGGTTGAAAATATTTTAAATTTCAAAGATCGGTTTAAAGATACAAAAGTTATTCGTCTGGAGCAAAATTATCGTTCAAGTACTCAAATTTTAAAAGCAGCAAACGAGCTTATCGATCACAACAGGGGAAGACTTGGTAAAAATTTAATCAGTGTAAATGGCGACGGAAGCGATGTTGGCGTTATAGAAAGCCTTGATGAGAGCATAGAGGCAGCAAAGATAGCAAAGCAGGTAAAACAGCTACTTTCTAGCGGAGTAAAGGCTGCTGACATTGCCGTTTTATACCGCATAAACGCACTATCTAGGTCGCTTGAAGAGGGGCTTGCAAAAGAGGGCATACCTTATAAAATGGTTGGTGGTGTCAAATTTTACGAGCGTGCCGAGATTAAAGATGTGATAAGCTATTTAAGGTTAGTTATTAACGAGCACGATGATTTTTCGCTAAAACGTATCATAAATAGACCAAAGCGTGGTCTTGGCAAAGTGAGCCTTGAAAAGCTTGAAAAACTCGCGTATGACGCTAAAATTTCGCTCTTTAGTGCGATTACAAATATAGATGAAAACGACGAAGTCTTTGGTAAAAAAATCAAAAGCTCATTAATGGAATTTGTAGCTGGAGTTAGGAATTTGCAAGGCGTGGAGTCGCTTTTTGAGTTGATAGATAAGCTTGAGGATGGTTTTGGTATCAAAAAATACTACGAAAGTTTACCAGATGGCAGTGAAAGAGTGGCAAATATTGACGAATTTTACGCAATGATTAAAGATCAGATAAAGCAAAATCCAAGCTTTGAGCTTGAGGAATTTTTAAATGAACTCACTCTTACAAGCGAACAAGACGGTATTAGCGATGAAGCCATAAGCATTATGAGCGTTCACGCAAGTAAGGGGCTTGAGTTTGAAAACTTATTTGTCATCGGGCTTGAGGAAGGCTTTTTCCCGCTTATTGGCGACGGAAGTGACATAGAAGAGGAGAGACGCCTCGCCTACGTTGCTATTACAAGAGCTAAGAAAAATTTGACACTCAGTTTTGCAAATTCTCGTTTTTATAAAGGCTCACGAACTAGATTAAATAAGAGCCGTTTTTTAAGCGAAGCAGGTCTTAGTGGCGGTTCGCTTGTGATTGAGCAAAGTAACGAGTATAAAAAAGGCGATTTAGTAAAGCATAAAATTTTTGGTATTGGCAGAGTGACTGCTGTGTCAAAATTTAAAAAAGAGTTTAAACTTACAATAAATTTTGGTGGCAACACAAGAGAGATAATGTCAAGCTTCGTGGAACACGCGATATGAACGCCATTTTTGTGGCAAATAAACCTATTGGACTTAGCTCAAACCAGTTTTTAAGTCGCCTAAAGCGAAAATATGGCGTTAAAAAAGCAGGCTATTCAGGCACACTAGATCCATTTGCCAGCGGCTCTCTCATCGTTGCTTTTGGCAGTTATACTAGGTTGTTTCAGTTTTTAAAAAAATCGCCAAAGGTCTACACGGCAACTATGTGGATTGGTGCTAGTAGCGATAGTTTGGATAATAAAAATATCACAAAGGTTCAGAAAATTTTGCCATTTGCACCAAGCTCTCTTGAGATAGTAAGGCAGAGTTTGCTTGGCGAGATAGATTTTATCCCGCCAAGATATAGCGCAAAAAATATAAATGGCGAACGTGCTTACAATCTTGCAAAACGTGGCGTAAATTTTGAACTAAAACAGCAAAAGATGACCGTTTTTGATATGAAAATTTTGCACTATTCTCATCCGTTTTTAACCTTTGAAATCTCTCTTAGTGAGGGCGGATATGTGCGTTCTTATGCTGAAATTTTTGCTAAAAAGCTTGGATTTGACGCGACTCTTACGATGTTAAAAAGAGAGAGTGAGGGCAAATTTAGATTTGAAAATGAGAAATTTTTAAACCCAAAAGATATCCTTGAAATAGAGCAAAACGAATATTTTGGCGATGTTTTAGATATTATTGACGGCAAAAAACTTACTGTTTTAAATTTTAAAAAGCAAGAAAAAGGGATTTATTTGTTAAATTATGATAAATTTATAAGCATAATTGAAATAGGCGATGAGATAAAATATTGTTTAAATAAGGTAGATATATGTTAATACTTTCAAGAAAAGAAAATGAAGAAATTTTGTTGGGCAACGATATAAAAGTCGTTGTTGTAGGCATCGGCAAAGGCGTCGTAAAAATAGGTATAGAAGCACCCAAAAATATGATGGTTTTACGTAGTGAGCTTGCAAATGAGATAAAGGCTAAAAACACAGAAGCAAACGTGAGCGTTGCTGACGAGAGTTTGGCTGAGCTTTCGCAGAAATTTAAAAAATGAAAAGCTTTGCAAAACTAAATATTTTTTTAAAAATTATCGGTACTCGTGGCGACTATCACGAAATCGTATCAAGATTTGTGCTATTTAAAGAGTTTTTTGATGAGATTGAGTTTAAAAGGGCTGAAAATTTTGCGATTGATAGCAACCAAAATATAGAAAATAATATCATACTAAAGGCGAAGAGTGAGCTTGAGAAAGCTGGGTTTAAGCCAGAGCTTGATGAGTTTTTTAAATCTCACAAAATAGTTCTTAAAAAAAATATCCCAATGGGTGCTGGACTTGGCGGTGGAAGCTCAAATGCAGCTACATTTTTGCTAATGATAAATGAAGAGCTAAATCTCAAGCTATCACGCGAAGAGCTTTGCAAAATAGGTGCCAAAGTAGGATCTGACGTACCGTTTTTTTTAAGTGGTTTTGAGTCAGCAAACGTAAGTGGCGTAGGCGAAAAAATAGTAGAATTTAGCGACACTATCCCTAATATTGACGTTTTTACGCCAGATATTTTTTGCTCTACGCCGTTAGTTTATAAGGAATTTAGAGCAAATTTTATGCAAAATATAGATTTAAATTTGACAGATAAAATTAAAAGTATACCAAGCACAGAGCTACTTCAAAGCTACAAAAATAGCCAGTTAAACGACCTTTACGCTCCTTGTTTTAAAATTTATAAAGATATGCAAAAATATTCTGATAAATTTTTAAGCGGTAGCGGTAGTAGTGTGTTTTGTGTAAGGAGCTAGAGTGATTAAAGAACTTGCTAGAAATAAAAAAGCCTTGCACGATTTTACTATTCTTGAAACATTTGAATCTGGCGTCGTTTTAAAGGGTAGCGAGGTTAAAGCATTGCGTGCTGGACGGGCAAATTTAAAAGACAGCTTTGTTAGAGTTATAAAGGGCGAGATATTTTTATTAAACGCACATATTAGCCACCTTGAAACGACAAATTCGCACTTTCGCCCAGATGAAAGGGCTGCTAGAAAGCTTTTAATGCATAGAAAGCAGATAGATAAACTTTTTGGTAGTGTTACGCGTGACGGGCTTACTATGGTCGCACTTTCGCTATATTTAAATGATAAAAATATCATAAAGGCTCGGATTGCTCTTGCAAAGGGTAAAAATTTGCACGATAAACGCGAAATTTTAAAGAAAAAACAGGCTGATTTAGAGGCTAGGTCGGCTCTGAAAAATTTTAAATAAGGAAAAAAATGAGAAAAATTTTACTTTTACTGGCGACTCTGTTTTTTATATTTGGTTGTGGTAGCGATGATAGCTCAAAGCCTGATAAAATCGCCAAATTTAAGCCTTTTGGCGAAAATGAGGAGATTGTTTTAAAGGGCGTAAGTGGCAAAGAGCTGGTTTTAGTTCGTAAAAATGGCGGATTTGTCCTAAAAGGTGCTGAGGATAAAATTCTTATGCTAGATATTTTTGGCACGTTTTGTCCACCTTGCCAAAAAGAGGCACCAAATATTATGCAGTATCAGATAGATAATGCCGATAAATTTGTGCTAGTAGCACTTACTCATTTTGAAAATGTAACAGATGAGTATGTTCAAAGTGAATTTGTTCAAAAGTATAATGCTTTTTATTTTATCACAAATAACCAAGAAATAAACGACCGCATAGCAGAGCAGATCGTTAAGGATATAGATTATAAACGTGAGATAGCCTTGCCGTTTAAAGTGGTTTTAAAAAATGGCGAATATCAGGTTTTAACAGATATTGATACTGGAAAATTTGGTGTTAAGTATTATCTTGGTGGTATAGATATGACAAAAATGCAAAATGATTTAAAAAGAGTTTATGGGTTAAAATAAATTTTGGAACGATTATTGCTTATATATTGGGAAATTTAAGGAGTTTTTACAATGTTTGTTTTAGAAACATATAAATCAAAAAAGCTGGTTGAAAGTGCTATGGCTGCACGTGAGTTACGCCAAAAGATAATAGCTAGCAACATAGCAAACATCGATACTCCTTTTTACAGGGCTAGGGATATTAGGTTTGAACAAGCGTTGTCAGAAAAAGCGGACGAAATTTACAATCGCTCAAATAAAAAAGAGCTAGAGTTGGCAAAAACTAACGAGGCTCATTTGCAAAAAGTAGAATTTCCTAGAAGTGATATGGCTAGTATATTTTTTAGAGATGGTCATACTGCTAGAAATGACGCAAATACCGTTGATTTGGACGTAGAAACGACGGAGCTTAGCAAAAACTACACTATGCTAAGTGCTTTAGATAACGCATTTTCTCGCAAAGGTTCTATCTTTAAAAGTGTGATAGAATCAAGCAGTAAGATATAAAAGAGGGCGTAATGAGCAGAACATATTTAAATGATTTTGACATAAGCGGATACGGGCTTAGTGCCCAACGCTTCAGAATGAACGTAATAAGCTCAAACATAGCAAACGCAAACACAACTCGCACAGCAGAAGGTGGTCCATATAGACGCCAAGATGTTGTTTTTAAGGCTTTTGATTTTAATAAAGTCCTAAATAACGAGCTAAAAAAACAAAACAATATGCTAGAGTATGAAAATCCTATTGACGATCCAGACGCACCAAAGGAGGCGTTTCCTACTGTTATGGGCGTTTTAGTTGACAAGGTCGTGCGTGATGATAAGGATTTTACTTTAAAATATGACCCATCTCATCCAGACGCAAACGCCGAAGGCTACGTCGCATATCCAAATATCAATCCTGTTATAGAGATGAGTAACCTAATAGAAGCCACTAGAGCGTATCAGGCTAATGTGGCTGCATTTCAAAGTGCAAAAAGTATAGCTCAAAGCGCTATACAGCTTATCGGAGGACAATCATAATGAATGAAATTTCAAGAGTTGGACTAATATCGTCAGAAAATTTAGAAAAAACCAAGTCAAAAAGTAGTGCTACTGGCGATTTTGCTAGTATGCTTGATAACTCGCTAAAAGAGCTAAATAAGGTTCAAGAAAATGCAGACAAGGCTATTGCTGATCTTGCTACTGGCGAGGTAAAAGATCTTCACCAAGCCGCTATCGCCATAGGCAAAGCAGAAACAAGTATGAAGCTAATGCTTGAAATTCGCAACAAAGCCCTTAGTGCATACAAAGAAATCGCAAGAACACAAATTTAAAATTTATGATTCAAACAAACCCTAAAAAGTCAAAAATAACATTTATATTTTTATTTATAACATTTGGGGTTATAATATTCATCGCGGTAGTTTTTTATAGAGCAAGTATCGAAAGAAAGCTACCAAGACTGCAAACAAGCGAGATAAATACCGCTCTTAGAGGCTCCATTATTACAAAAGATGGTTTTAGCGTGGCTCATAGCCAAAAGCTATATAAGGTTATGCTAGATACTAGAAACATAGACCCAAACAAAAAAGATCTATTTATCAAGCTCTATTCGCTTTATACAAACGACGATCCAAAAAAGATAGAGAGTATTATAAATTCCACAAAAGGTTTAGTAACGCTATCTTATACCGTTGAAGCAAAAGACGCAGCATACCTTAGAGAGCTTGCCAGAAGGCTTTATAAAAAAAGCATTTTCATATCATATCGCGACCCAAAGACCGGACTTGCTAGGCTAAGTGGCATAGATGTTGTTGAGAGCGGACAAAATAGAACGTTTATGGCAAAGGACGCACTAACGCCGATTATAGGTTACACAAGAAAAAAAGAGGATAATAAAATAACTAAAGTCAGCGGAACAAAAGGCATAGAAAGAAGTTATGAACGCTATCTTGCACCAGCCCAAGACGCTAAGCTCATAGGTCCAAGAGATGTTGGAAACAATATAGTTTTTACCAGTGACTCAAACATTGCCAATAGGGTTGACGGCTATAACGTCGTCCTATCTGTTTCGCTGAAATTTCAAACTATGCTTGAGAAAATTTTAGATGAAAGACGCGAGTTTTTAGACGCACAAGAGATTATAGTTTGTGTTATGCATAGCAATACCGGTAAAATTTTAGCCCTTGCTTCAAGTTCAAGGTATGATCCCTCAAACATCAAAAAGCAAGATTACAGAGCTTTAAATTCCACCGCAACCGAATACGCTTATGAGGTTGGATCTGTTTTTAAGCCCTTTATTTTTTCGATACTTCTAAGTGAAAAAAAGGTCACTACAACTGAGAGGATAAAGACATATAACGGCGAGTATAAGCTTGGCAAACGAACTATTAGGGACACTCACCCGGCTGATTATATGCCAGCTGCTGATATTATCAAGGAGAGCTCAAACATCGGTATGGTCGTACTATCTAGCCGTCTTAGCGGAGTGCAGATTTATGACGGGCTTATGAAATTTGGCTTTTCTCAAAAAACAGATATAGATATGCCTTATGAGCAAGCTGGCATTATCCCGCCGATAAATAAGTTAAATTCAGAAACTTATAAAGGAACGGTTAGCTACGGATACGGGCTTACTGCAACATTTATGCAACTTATGAAGGCGTACAATGCGTTTAACAACAAAGGGGTTATACTAACGCCAATGTTAGCCGATCATCTTGAGAGAAATGGTGTCATTTTTGATATTCCAGATGTAACTCCACCAAAACAAGCCATAAGTCAGGAAGTGGCTAAACAGATGAAATGGGTTTTAATAAAAGTCGTCGAGGACGGCACTGGCAAAAAGGCTAGAACGCCAGGCATAGAGGTTGGTGGCAAGACAGGCACCGCACACATCGCTTCAAGATCTGGCGGATACGCAAATTTATATAACGGCTCATTTTTTGGTTTTGCAAATGACAAAAAGGGAAATAGCTACACAATAGGCGTTTTAGCAAGAGAGCCAAAGAAAAAATACTACTATTTTGGTGCTCAAAGTGCTTTGCCAGTATTTAAAAAGACTGTTGATTTGCTCGTTAGTGAGGGGTATTTAGTGCCGTCCGCGGAGGATATACAAGCCGATTTGGCAAAGATAAAGAGCCAAACCGGCAAAGATTAAAGAGGCTAAAGACTAGCTAAATTTCAGACAGCAAAGAGGCTAGAGTGCTATTTTTTGAGTTAGATAGCTTTTTTGGGCTCGTTCAAGGATCGTGTTGTTTTGAGCCTGTGTTAAAAGCTCTTTTTTATATTCAGCCAAAAGCTCTTCTAAAATTGCGTTTAATTCGGCTTTGTCAGGGTTTTTTAAATTCTCGCTATTTAGCCCCATTTTTTCCATTAGCTCAGCCCTTTTTATTGCGACTTTTTGCTCTATCTTTTCTTCATTAAGCTTTGCTAGATAGCCAGACGCACCAAATTTGCTTAGATTTTTTCTAAACTGTTCAACCTCTTGCGTGAAATTTTGCTCTTTTTCTAGCTGTTTTACGTTAAATGCGAGTATATCATCAAATTTTACGTCACTTTTGGCAGCATTATTTGGCACCATTTTATTTAGGATATCTGCATTTTGAGTGATTTTCATTTGCTCTCCTTTATCAAAGATAAAGCAAATTTTATTCCTTAATTTTGTCCTGTATAAATTTCACAAAGTCATCGCTATCGTTTGGACACTCGCAAACCTCGTAAAATTCAAATTCTAGCTCTTTTGCGATATGTGCGTATTCGATCGCTAACTCAAATACAGTTTCTGAGTTGTCAATGCAAAATGACAGCGGATATATAAGTGCTTTTTTGCTATCTAGATTATTTAAAATTTCGCTCAAATTTGGCTCAAGCCACTTTACCGGACCAAGCCTTGACTGATAAGCTAAAATAATCTCTTTAAATTTAAGCCCATTTTTTTCTAGCAAATTTTTTAAAATTTGCACATGCTCTGTCACGTGTTTTTCGTATAAATCGCCATTTTTTATAGTCTTAATCGGCAAAGAGTGTGCAGAAAATATTAACGAAATTTCATTTTCATTTGCGTTTGAAATTTTAGATTTTATGGAGTTTATTATGATCTGATTGTAAATTTCAGACGTGTAAAACTCTGGTATCTCACGCACTTTGGCATTTAGCTTAAGTTCGTTATAAGCTTTGTAAAAGTCATTTAGGCTTGAAGTTATCGTTGTTACAGAGTGGTGCGGATATAGCGGAAATACAACTATCTCGTTTATGCTTTTATACTTTGATAAAACATCTTTTACAAACGGAGCCGTATAGTTCATCGCATAGTCAAATTTTACTTCATTAGTTGCTTGTAAATTTAGCTTTTTACAAAGCAGGTCTGTGATATCTAAAATCGGCGATTTTCCGCCTATTTTTTTATAGTTTTCTTGTGCTGGTTTTAGGCGAAGTTTTGTTATAAAATTTGCTAAAATTTTACGTAAAAATGGATTTTTAACCCCTAAAATGCAAGGATCGTTAAACATATTTTTTAAAAAAACAGCCACATCATCAAGGCTATTTGCACCACCCATATTTAAAAGTAAGATAAGCTTTTTCAAGATATAAACCCACGAATTTTAATCGCGTCATCAAGTAGTGCTATGGTGTCGTTTTTTGCATTGTAAATAAGCCCAAAAAACTCATCATAAAGGACTTTAAGCTCACTAATCTCGCTATTTACTTTTAAATTTATCTGCCCACTCTCGTTTAGCTGATGAAGCTTTAGTCCGATAAGATCGGCAAAATACGCTCCACTTGTGGCATTAACTACGACAAAATGCCTATTTAGCTGACTTGTAAGAGAGTTTGTTATACTTGCTAAAATTTGATTTTTAAATTTTATTTTTATCATAGCATTGTCAGAACTTTTTGAGTTTGCACGATTTGTAAAAGAGCAGTCAAGCTCGTGTATATCGCTATTTGCTATGAGTTTTGCAAGATCTATGTCGCAAAGAGTTAGCTCGTTTATGATGTTTGCGTCCTTTTTATTGGTGGAGTTAAAAATCTCAATACTAAAAATTTCATCATCTTTTTTTAAAGCCTTAAGCAGAGATAATATAACTGGATTAAATCTAGAAGATAGGCATAGTGCCGTTTTTGTTTCGTTTTTTAAGCTAAGGTATTTCATCTGCGACAACTCATCTTGTGTTTTGCAAATCGGACGCGATATGAGTATGTTTTTGCAGTGTTTTATGCACTCGCAATACGCCTTAAAAACATCATTTTCATCAAGACACAAGACCAAGACTTGTGGTTTGCTATTTTCTATAAACTGCTTAAAATCACTATATGTTTGGGCACGACAATACTCATCTACCCCATCTTCTTCAAAAATGCCACAAACTTCGAATTTGTCGGAGCGTCTAAGCTCACTATAATGTGCTTTGCCTCCATTTTTATAGCCGACTATACCGACTTTTAGCTTCATTTTTAACCTCAGGTTGATGTGATATTTATATTATAGTTTTAAACGACTTTTAAACAGCTAAAATTTTATTTTATAAATTTAAAATATTTTTTTCGCTAAAATCTAGCATTTTTAAATTTAGATAGGAAAAACGATGAAAAATTTAGACGTTAGACAGGCATATCTTGACTTTTTTAAATCAAAAGGACACGAGGTCATAGCCTCCGCTCCACTCGTGCCAAACGACCCTACGCTTTTATTTACAAACGCTGGTATGGTGCCGTTTAAGAGCATTTTTACAGGCGAAGTCCCACGCCCAAATCCGCCTATTCGCACTAGCTGTCAGACCTGCATAAGAGCAGGCGGTAAGCACAACGACCTTGATAACGTAGGCTACACCGCACGTCATCATACATTTTTTGAGATGCTTGGAAATTTTAGCTTTGGCGAGTATTTTAAAAAGGACGCTATCGCTTACGCTTGGGAATTTGTTACAGAAGTTTTAAAACTACCAAAAGATCGCCTTTATGTAACCACTCACGAAAGTGATGATGAGGCCTATGAGCTGTGGCAAAAACACATCGCAAAAGAGCGAATTTACCGCTTTGGCGATAAGGATAACTTCTGGGCTATGGGCGATACTGGACCTTGCGGGCCTTGCTCTGAGATTTTTTACGATCAGGGAGCCCAAAATTTCACGTCTGATGAGGATTATATGGGCGGAGATGGCGACCGCTTTTTAGAGATTTGGAATTTAGTATTTATGCAGTTTGAACGCTCAGCTGATGGCACTATGACGCCACTACCAAAGCCGTCTATTGACACTGGTATGGGCTTAGAACGAGTAAGTGCGATAATGCAGGGCAAATTTAGCAACTATGATAGCGACCTTTTTATGCCTTATATTAACGAAGTGGCTAAAATTTGCGGTAAGCCTTACGAATACGCAACTGGGGCGAGTTACCGCGTCATAAGCGATCATATCCGCTCAGTTACATTTTTACTCGCACAAGGCACAAATTTTGACAAAGAAGGGCGTGGTTACGTGCTTAGACGCATTTTACGCCGTGCCGTTAGACACGGATACTTGCTTGGCATTAAAGAGCCGTTTATGTATAAGCTAGTTGATAAGGTTTGTGAGCTTATGGGCGGACACTACGCCTACTTAAACGAGAAAAAAGATAGCGTAAAAGAGCAAATCAGACTTGAAGAGGAGCGATTTTTAGCCACAATCGCAAGTGGCTTGGAGCTATTTAACGCTGAACTTGCAAAAACCGATGAAATTTTTAGCGGAGATGTCGCATTTAAGCTTTATGACACTTACGGCTTCCCACTTGATTTAACCGCCGATATGCTTCGTGATAAGGGTTTTAGAGTAGATGAAGGGCGTTTTGAAACGCTTATGATAGAGCAAAAAGCACGTGCAAAAGCAGCTTGGCGTGGCAGTGGCGATAAGGGCACGAAGGGCGATTTTAAGGCACTTTTAGAGCGTTTTGGAGAGAATGAATTCATCGGCTATGATACTACAAAGAGTAATAGTAAAATTTTAGCCCTTTTAGATGAAAATTTTAAAGAGATAGATGAGCTAAATGGGGCTGGCTGGGTGATGTTTGATAAGACGCCATTTTACGCACAAAGTGGCGGTCAAAAGGGCGATAGTGGCGAGATTGTAAATTTTGCTGACGTCCTTGATACGCAGAAATTTCACGGACTAAATTTATCACAAATAAATACCAAAAAACCTCTAAAAATAGGCGAAAATGTCAGCCTAAACGTAAGCAGTGAGCGAAGCGAAATAGCACGTCATCACAGTGCTACACACCTACTTCACGCTGCTTTAAGAAAAATTTTAGGCTCTCATATCGCACAAGCTGGTTCAAGTGTAGAAGCGACTAAACTTCGTTTTGACTTTTCACACCCAAAAGCACTTAGCAATGATGAGCTTTGTAAAATTGAGAATTTCGTAAATGAAGCCATCGCAAACGCAGCCGTGGCAAAGACTGAGATAATGAATATAGAAGATGCTAAAAACAGCGGAGCGATCGCACTTTTTGGAGAAAAATACGACGAAAATGTCCGTGTGGTAAGCTTTGGCGATGTTAGCAAAGAGCTTTGTGGTGGCACACACGTTAAAAACGTAAGCGAAATCGGTGCATTTTTTATCACAAAAGAGAGTGGCGTGAGTGCTGGGGTTAGGCGTATTGAGGCGATTTGCTCAAAGTCAGCCCTAAAATACGCACTAAATTTAAGAGATGAGCTAAATTTACTAAGAGATGAGCTAAAAAATGCCCAGCCACTTGAAGCGGTTAAAAAGCTTAAAGGCGAGATAAAAGCCCTAAAAGATGAGCTAAAAAACGCAAGTAACAACAAGGCTATAAATTTAAGCGAGATTAACGGCGTAAAAGTAGCTGTTGAAGTGGTAGAAAACGGCGATATAAAGGGCATTATTGATGAGATTAAAAACGCAAATGAGAGCGTTTGTGTAATGCTACTTCAACCAAAAGATGAGAAAATTACAATCGCCGCTGGAGTTAAAAACGCAAATGCAAAAGCTGGCGAGTGGGTAAAAAGTGTCGCTCAAATTTTAGGTGGCAATGGCGGTGGGCGTGATGATTTTGCGACTGCTGGTGGCAAGGATTTAGGCAAACTTGGCGAGGCAAAAGATTTTGCTGTGAAATTTATAAAAGAGAAGCTGTCTTGATGGCTGAATACAACATAGCATTTGCAAGGCTTGGGCAGTTTTTCCCTTTTTTGCACGTGGCTTCGGTTACGCTTTTTTTGGGAATTCAGGTTTGTTATTTGGTTGTTGCTGGGTATTTTTTACGTCAGCACTCAAATAACGAAGAGTTGGTTTCTGAAATTTTATTAAAATCATTTAAAACGCTTGGTTTTTTAACGATAATTTTTATGGTTTTAATGGCAGTGAGTGGATTTTTTATCGGTAGTTTTGACTTTAGTATAAAGGCTGCTGACCCTATGGCAAGGGCTATCATAGCCACAAAACACGCACTTTGTATGTTTTTGGTTTTAAATATTGCCTATATGATTTACTGCTATAAAAATTGCATAAAAGCAAAAGAAAACGACGAAGGTATAGAATTTTATGAGAGTTTTGTAATAATCGTAAAATACTTTATACCATTAAATTTAGTCGTTTCGCTCGGTGCTATCTATCTTGGCGTTGCGTATAGGAATTTTTAATGATCTACCTTGCATCAAGTTCGCAAACTAGGGCTGAAATTTTAAACGACGCGAAAGTGGATTTTAAACAGATTGATTTTAGTTTTGATGAGAGTGTGGTGGATAAAAACATTAGCCCAAATTTATATGTTTTGTCAGTAGCTAAGGCTAAAAAACAGCAGTTTATGTCCGTGCATAAAGAGCTTAAAAATGTGCTTTTTGCCGATAGTTGCGTGGTTTGTGATGGCGAAATTTTAGGCAAACCAAAAAACTATGATGACGCATTTAAAATGCTTATGATACAAAGCGACAATTATGCTAAAGTCCTAACCGCGATGATATTTTTAGGCGAGAAATTTGAGCTTTTAAATGTTAGTCAAACGACCTTTAAGTTTGCAAAATTTGATGAAAAATTAGTAGATGAGTATATAAAAAGCGGACTTTGTATGGATAAGGCAGGAGCTATGATGATAGAGGGTTTTAATAAGCAATACATCATCCATCAAGATGGAAACACAAGCACAGCACGTGGGCTTAATGTAGAAATTTTAAAGGCATTTTTATGAGATATATCCTTTGGTTTGTTTTTTTGTGTGTGGCTGTTTTGGCTGGTGGTTTTGTTTGGGTTTACTCTCAGGTTAGGTTTGACGCATACAGCATAATCGACTATAAACCAAAGCTCACAACGCAAATTTATGATACAAATAATGAACTTATCGCAAACGTTTTTGAAGAAAACCGCATTTATACACCATATGAAGAGATACCGCCAAGGCTTATAGAGGCCTTGGTTGCCATTGAGGATACTAGTTATTTTGAGCACGGCGGTGCAAATTATGAGGCGATAGCTCGTGCGGTTATAAAGGATATAAAGGCTAGAAAATTTGTAGAGGGTGCTTCAACTCTAACTCAGCAACTTGTTAAAAATTTAGCCCTAAGTAGCGAAAAAAAGCTTATGCGAAAGGCTAAAGAGATAGTTTTGGCTATCAAACTTGAAGAGGAGCTAAGCAAAGAGCAGATTATAGAGCGATACCTAAATCACGTGTATTTTGGGCACGGATATTACGGCATAAAGACCGCTGCTGAAGGCTATTTTAGGAAAAATTTAGACGAGCTTAGCTTAAAAGAGATAGCCATTCTTGTTGGTTTGCCAAAAGCCCCAAGCTCGTATGATCCCACAAAACACCTTGATTTATCACTTGGACGTGCAAACCGCGTATTAGAGCGTATGTATACGATTGGCTGGATAAATGAGGACGAGTATAGAAAGGGTGTGTTAGAAGAGCCTGCCGTTTTTGACGATACGCTTAGTAAAAACAAGGCACCTTATGTTGTTGATGAGATTATAAAAGAGGTTTCAAAGCAGGTTGATGATATACGAACTGGAGGCTATAAAATCGTAAGCACGATCGATTTAGACGTGCAAAATATGGCACAAGAGGCACTAAAATTTGGCTACAACGAAATTTTAAAACGTGATAAAAATGCAAATACGGCGGTGTTAAATGGTGCTATTGTTGTAACTAGACCGCAAACTGGCGAGGTTTTAGCCCTTGTTGGTGGGGTTGATTACGCCAAAAGTAGCTATAACAGAGCAACTCAAAGCAAACGTCAGCCAGGTTCTAGCTTTAAGCCATTTATTTATCAAATCGCCCTAGATAACGGATATTCCGTTGTATCACAGGTCGCAGATATAGCTCGTAGCTTTGATATGGGTAATGGCAAAGAGTGGACGCCTAAAAATTATAGTGGCGGTTTTAGTGGCTATATAACGCTAAAACAAGCGCTCACGCAGTCAAGAAACTTAGCTACGATAAACCTATTAAACGACCTTGGGCTTAGTTATGTAAGAAAAGAGCTCATTGATATGGGATTTGAGGATATGCCACCAAATTTATCTATCGCACTTGGTAGTTTTGGTATATCCCCTTTGGAATTTGCAAAATTTTACTCAATTTTCCCAAATGAGGGCGAGATGGTTTCGCCAACTTTGATAAAGAGTATTGAAAACAGATACAGCACATACAACAAAGTAGAGAGCACAAGGGTGCAGGTAACCGACCCTGCTCAGGCGTTTTTGATGACTAGTTTGCTTCAAAATGTCGTTGAAAACGGCACTGGCAGAAACGCTAAAATCGCTGGTATTCAAATAGCTGGTAAAACCGGAACCACAAATAACAATATTGACGCCTGGTTTTGCGGTTTTAGTCCAGATGTCCAAGCTGTGATTTGGTATGGAAATGACGATAATACACCTATGAAAAAGCTAGAGGGTGGTGGTAGGACAGCAGCTCCGGTATTTAAAAAATTTATGGAGAGCTATATGAAGCAGTATCCAAATTTAAGGAGAAATTTCATACAACCTGAGGGTGTTTATAAGGCTAAATTTAATGGAATAGACGAGTTTTACACAAACGAGTCTCCGCTTCCTAAAAGCTCATCAACGCAAGATATCTTAAAAGAAGAAGATGAGGGAGGACTGATATTTTGAGAATTTTTATAAGTTTAGTATTTTTATCGATTTTTGCTTTTGGCTTAACTGATTTAAACAAGGCATCAAGCTCTGAATTAATGGGGCTTGGGCTTAGCAAAACAGAGGCTTTAAGTATCATAAAATACCGCAAAGTTCATAAGTTTAAAAGCACTGACGAGCTATTTAAGGTTAAAGGTCTTAGCGGTCAAAAGGCTCTAAAAATCCGTGATAAAGTAATGGTGGAAAATAAAAATCAAATAACTAAAAATACCAAAAAGGAGAAAAAATGAAAAAACTAATCTTAGTGTTTGGCATTTTAAATAATAAAAATGATACTCTAAATACACATTTAGCAACTAAAATTTCGGCTACTTTCGCATTTTGCTTACGTGTAAATCACAAAATTTTAGCCTAGATAAAGATAATAAAATGAGAAAAGAAACTTTTATATTTACGACTAAAAACTTTAGCTTTAAAAAATTTCTAGCTATATTTTCAGCATATCTACTTTTTGTAAATTTCGCCTTTTTTAAGGGTGTTTTTGACGGATTTTTAGAGCAAAATTCGCTCATTTTTTCAGCATTTTTTACAGGTGTTTTAGCGGTTGCGTTTTTAGCACTTCTTTGCGTGATTATCTGCTTGTTTTTCGTGCCATTTTTGTTAAAACCACTTGCTATTTTGGTTGTTTTAATCTCATCAACTAGCCTATTTTTTATCCTAAAATATGGCGTGATAATTGATAAAGGCATGCTTTTAAACGTCCTAAATACCGATACAAAAGAGGCGTTTAGCTATTTTGGTTTTGACCTATTTTTTAGCATTATTTTTGGGGTCATTTTGCCAATAATTTTTCTAATTTTTATAAAATTAAAATACGAAAATTTTAAAACTGAGCTAAAAATCAAGGCTAAAATTTGTCTATTTTGTATTATCGTTTTTGCTTTGATTTTTGCATTAAGCTCAAAAATTTTTATACCATTTTTTAGAGAACATAAAGAGCTTAGATTTTATACTTTACCATTTTATCCAATATATTCAAGCGTTAAACTTTATACGGTTTTAACTCAAAAACCGCTTGTGTTTTTAGATATAGCAGATGATGCTATAAGACAAGATGAGCAAAAGAAAATTTTTGTACTTGTTGTAGGAGAGACGCAAAGAAGCCAAAACTACTCGCTAAATGGCTACACTAAAAATGATACAAATTTTTATACGAAACACCAAAATGTTGCAAGTTTTAGCCAGTTTTACTCGTGCGGAACTTCCACAATAGTTAGTGTGCCTTGTATGTTTTCGGATTTAAAACGAACAGATTATGACGCTAGGGTTGCAAAATCAAGGGCAAATTTGACCGATTTTACACAAAAAGTCGGTATTAAAACATTTTGGTTTGGTAATAATAGCGGTGGTTGTCAGGGTGTGTGCGAGAGGATAAGAGATGTCATTGATCTGCGTGCCGCAAGCTATGATGATGAAATTTTTAACGAGGCAAAAAATACTATTAAAAGTGTAATCAATAGCACATTTATTATACTTCATATTCAAGGCTCACACGGACCAGTTTATTTTAAAGGCTATCCAGATGAGTTTAAGAAATTTCGTCCGACCTGCGACACAGCAGAGCTAAATAAGTGCGATTTTAACGCTATTTTAAACACTTATGATAATACCATTTTATATCAGGATTTTTTACAAAACGAGCTAATAAATGCCCTAAAAGAGCGTGAAAATGAGTTTGAAACGGCGATGTTTTTTGTAAGCGATCATGGCGAGAGCCTTGGCGAAAACGGCATTTACCTACACGGACTGCCCTACGCTATCGCTCCAAACGTGCAAAAACACGTCCCAGCAATCATCTATCTAAGCGATAAAACCGCTCTAAACAGGCTAAAAATGATAAGAGATAAAGAGCTAAGCCACGACTATGTTTTTAGCTCGGTTCTTGGATTTTTTGATATAAAAACGAAATTTTACGATGAGAAGCTTGATATTTTTAGACAGCCTTAGAGAAATCTAAGGCTAAGTTTTATGACTTTAACACCCCAAAAATACGGCTAACGTCATCGTTTTTGCTTAAACTTAAACGCACTATGCTATCTTTTAATGCCAAAAGTGAATGCGGGACGTTCGCTTCTAGCGTTATCATATCTAGCTCATTTAGTTTAATCACTTCGCCATTTACGCCAAAATCTATCTCGCCACGAAGCACTTGCACCATTATGGCTCCGGGTGCTTGGTGTTCTTTCATTGCCGATCCGCTTTGAAGATTTATGCGTATCTCTTTTGTGCTTTTGCTTTCAAATATTTTAAATACACTAACGCCGTCAAATGTGTTGTTTTGCCAAACTAGCTTTTCCATATTTTTCCTTTTTAAATAAGCGTATTATACGGCTAAAATTTAAAAAGTTCATTGATGTGTATTAAGAGTTTTTTACTCTTTAAAACTAAACAAATTTAAAAATTTTTTCGCTCTTTCGCTTTTTGGACTGGTAAAAAACTCATTTGGTGTGCTAATTTCTACGATTTGCCCAGCGTCCATAAATACGATTTTATCGGCGACCGCACGTGCAAAACCCATTTCGTGAGTGACAATTAACATAGTCATTCCGTCCTTTGCTAAATTTATAATCACATCTAAAACTTCACGCACGATCTCAGGATCAAGTGCTGCTGTAACCTCGTCAAATAGCATAAGCTCAGGCTTCATACAAAGGCTTCTGACAATTGCTATTCGTTGCTTTTGACCGCCTGAAAGCTCACGAGGACGTGCGAATTTCTTATCTTTTAAGCCGACCTTTTCAAGCCACATATCAGCCTCACGCTCCACTTCATCACGGCTTCGTTTTTGTGCTTTTAGTGGGGCTAAAATGATATTTTCTATCACATTTAAATGCTCAAAAAGCTCGTAATGCTGAAAAACCATACCGACTTTTTGACGCATTTTTGTCCAGTTTTTATAATCTTTTGTAACCACTTCGCCATCAATTACAATCTCGCCACTTTGGATATTTTCAAGTCCGTTTATGGTTCGTAAAGTCGTTGATTTACCGCAACCTGATGGACCAAGTAAGACGATTACTTCGCCACGATTTACGCTTAAATTTATATCCTTTAAAGCCTGTATTTGTCCATAAAATTTATTTACATTTTTTAACTCTAAAATTTTCATCTCTACTCCCAACGGCGTTCAAGTTTGGCTGATAATTTTGATATCGGATAGCAAATTATAAAATATAAAAAGAATATAAAGCCATAAATCCAAAAAGGTGCTAAATTATCGCTAAAAACGTGTCTTTCTATGATTTGCTGGCCGACTTTTACGACCTCAATTACGCCGATTAATACTACGATTGATGTTGTTTTTATCATACGGCTTAGCAAATTTACAGCACCCGGCACCAAGCGTCTTGTAGCAAGCGGTATGATGATATAAATGTAAATTTGAAGCCTGTTTAGCCCAAGTGAAGTTGCACTTTCAAACTGGTGTTTTGGTATAGAAACAACCGCTCCACGCACGATATCCATCATCTCAAAAATACCCCAAATGCTAAACACGACAAGTGAAGCACCAAATGCACTTAAATGCAAATTTAACGCACGTGCTAAACCAAAATAAAATATAAAAAGCCAGACGATTGTTGGCATTATTCGCACGATTTCAAGGCAAATTTTAAGAGTGGCGTATAAAAATCGGTTTTTTAGGCTCATTAAAACGCCTAAAATCAGTCCGCCAAAAATAGAGATAATGATTGAAAGGATTGAAATTTCAAGACTTACGACAAGTCCTTCGCCAAGTCTAAGCAAATTTTGGGCGTTAAAAAGCACACTATCTTGCACGAATTCTCCTTTCAATTAGTGAAAGCACTAGTGAAATTGGCAAAATGATGACTAGATAGCTAATAACAAGCATAAATAACGCTTCGTCAGTTTTGTAATAAAGTCCGATTAAATCCTTTGCAACATAAACTAAATCAGCAAGGGCGACAATGCTAACGATTGAGGTTTCTTTAAGCAAGAAAATCACGTTTGCAGCGATGCTAGGCAGTGAAACACTAAACGCTTGTGGCGTGATTATGTGGTATAAAATTTGCACCTGATTTAGCCCAAGACTAAGTCCTGCTTCTATCTGGCTCTTTCTAACCGCTTCGTATCCTAGCCTAAAACTCTCAGCCATATAACTACCGCCTAAAAACGCTAAACCGATAACAGCACAGCTAAACGAGCTAATGCTAACGCCAAGCTTTGGTAGTCCATAATATAAAAAGAAAAGCTGGATTAAAAGCGGTGTGTTACGACTTAGCTCAACGTAGCCATTTATTAACGGGATTAGAAATTTTACCTTATAATACCGCACTGACATACAAAAAATGCCTATGATAATTGAAAAGAAAATACCTAAAAATGCAAGTTTGAGCGTTAAAATTCCAGCTCTAACATACATAGGATAAAACTCACTAATAAATTCAAAATCCATAAATCCGTCCAAATTTCATAAAACGTGATTTTAGCCAAAAAACGTTAATTTATGTTAAAATTAGCCTTTTTAATTTGTGGGAGTTTTTATGGATATTTTTCAGATTATAGGATTTTTGGGTATGCTTTGCATTGTTGGGGCGTATTTTTTGCTTCAACTTGGCAAGATGAGTGCAGAAAATTTAGCCTATCAATACATAAATTTAGCTGGTGCGATTTTGCTCATCATCTCGCTTTTGGTGCATTTTAATCTCGGCTCATTCTTAATTGAAGTTTTTTGGATTTTTATAACAATTTTTGGGATTTTTAAAATTTACAAACAAAAGAGAGTAAAATAGCACAAAGTGCTACAACCGCTAACGTGCTGGGGGCGGGGGTTGTTAAGGGGGTGGGGGCGGTTTCGTAATTCTAGTTCCCACCCACTTAAAAAATATAAAAATATAAAAGGAGAAAAAATGATTAGAGCATTTGGCGAGTGGGAGAAACAAGAGTGCTTGCTTTTATCTTTACCACATAAAAACACCGACTGGCAGCCATATTTAGATGAAATTTTAGCTAGTTATGAAGAGCTTGTTCGTGCTGTTGTGCCGTATCAAAAGTGCGTTTTAATCTGTCCGGACACGCAAATTTTAGAGCGTTTTAAGAAATTTTCTAACTGCGAATTTTTAGAGATTGCAACTGATGATACGTGGATTAGGGACTATGGTATGATTGATGTTTTGTGTGGTAATGGTATAAAAAGCTACGATTTTAACTTCAATGCTTGGGGCAATAAATTTAAAAGTAGCAACGATAACGCCGTAAATACCGCACTAAATGCACATTTTAAAGGTGAGCTAGAAAGTGTTAATATGGTGCTTGAAGGCGGTAGTGTGGATTTTAACGGCGATGGTGTTTTGCTTACGACTGAGCATTGTTTGCTAAATGAAAATCGCAATCCAAGCCTAAATAAGAGCCAAATTGAAGCAAAATTAAGTGAGCTTTTTGGATTAAAACGCACGATTTGGCTAAAAAATGGCTTTATAAAGGGCGATGATACCGATCATCACATTGATACATTGGCTCGTTTTATCACGCCTGATACGATAGCTTACGCAAGTTGTGATGATCGTAGTGATGAGCATTTTAATGCACTAAGAGCTATGAGAGATGAGCTTGAAAAAACCGGCTTTAAGCTACTTGCCTTGCCACTACCTAGCCCGAAATTTTATGATGATAAAAGGCTTGGTTGCACATATACAAATTTTATATTTATAAATGACGCTTTAATCGTGCCAACTTACGATGATAAAAACGATAAAATCGTGCTTGAAGCACTGCAAAATGCCTTACCAAATCACAAGGTAATCGGCGTAAATTCGCTCGTTTTTGTCCGTCAAAATGGCTCACTTCACTGCTCATCACAAAACAAGTATCACGCTTTTGCGAAGCAAAATGTTTCTAGCGAAGCGAAAAACAAGCGAAGCGGTGCCGATAGGCAGGTTTTTAGTGAAGCGAAAAACAAGTATCACGCTTTTGCGAAGCAAAATGTTTCTAGCGAAGCGAAAAACAAGCGAAGCGGTGCCGATAGGCAGGTTTTTAGTGAAGCGGGAGAATAGATTTGCAAGATGAAATTAGCCAAAACAAATCCATTTTTGCTTAAAAAAATAGCCGTGATTACAGCTGGACTTACCGCTGTAATTTTGGCGATTTTTAAATTTATAGCCGGATTTTTAAGCGGTTCGGTTTCGGTTATGAGCTCAGCCATTGACTCTATGCTTGACTGCTTGGTTTCATTTTTAAATTTCTTGGCACTTAAAAAATCAAGCGACGCACCAAATGCGAAATTTAACTACGGATACGGCAAACTTGAAGCACTCTCATCACTCTTTGAGGGCGTTTTTATCATTGGTATCGGACTTTTTATCCTTTATCAAAGCGTTAAGAAAATTTTCATCCCAGAGCAAAATTTTGATGTTAGCATTGGACTTTATGTTATGCTAGTTTCACTCGTTTTGACCGGTGCTTTGATACTATTTTTAAACAAAATTGCAACCCTAACAAACAACCTAATCATCAAGGCAGACGCACTTCACTACAAAAGCGACTTTTACTCAAACCTAGCCATCATCATCGCTCTAATCGTGATAAAATTTACTGGCTTTGTGCTAATTGACGCGATTTTAGGCATAATGATAAGCATTTATATCATCTACTCGGCAATCTCGCTCATACGCGAAGGGGTGCTAATTTTGCTTGACGCTGCCCTGCCTAGCCAGATTATAAATGAAGTGGTGCAAATCATCCTTTCAAAGCCTGAAATTTCAAGTTTTCACTACCTAAAAAGTCGCCAAAGTGGAGCCTATACATATTTAAGCTATCATCTAGTTTTTAATGGTAATTTTTCGCTTTTAAAGGCACACGAAATTTCAGATGAGATTATAAGAGAGATAAAAGTTAGGTTTAATGATAAAATTTGGATAATCACGCCAGAGCTTGATCCGGTTGATGATAGTGGTGGCGAAAATCACGGCAATGACGAGCGTTGCGTAATATCAAATAAAGGATAAAAATGAAAATAGCACTAATTCAGCAAAAATTTCACGGCACAAAAGAGGCTACAATAGCTAAAACTTGCGATCTAATCGCACAGGCAAAGCAGGGTGGGGCAGAGCTTGTAGTCTTGCAAGAGCTTCATCAAACGCAGTATTTTTGTCAAAGCGAAGACGTGGGCTTTTTTGATTTGGCAAATGATTGGGAGAGTGATGTGAAATTTTGGGCAAATGTAGCAAGGCAAAATGGCGTTGTTTTGGTTACTTCGCTATTTGAAAAACGCACCGCCGGACTTTATCACAACACGGCTTTTGTCTTTGAACGTGACGGCACACTAGCTGGTAAATACCGCAAAATGCACATACCTGATGACCCGCAGTTTTATGAGAAATTTTACTTCACGCCAGGTGATTTGGGCTTTGAGCCGATACAAACTAGTGTTGGCAAACTTGGTGTCTTGGTGTGTTGGGATCAGTGGTATCCTGAGGCGGCTCGTTTAATGGCGTTAAAGGGGGCTCAGATTTTAATCTATCCAACGGCGATAGGTTGGTTTGATGATGATACACAGGCTGAAAAATCGCGTCAGCTAGAAGCGTGGGTCGCTGTGCAGCGTGGGCATAGCGTGGCAAATGGTGTGCCTGTTGTGGCAGTAAATCGCGTTGGTTTTGAAGCCGATAGCTCTAGCGTTAGTAAAGGCATTAGATTTTGGGGTAATAGCTTTGTTTTTGGAGCACAAGGGGAGCAAATTTTTAGGGCAAATGAGCAAGATGAGGCGTGTTTTTTAGTAGATATTGATATGAAACGAAGCGAAGATGTGCGTAGAATTTGGCCATTTTTACGTGATAGACGGATTGAAAATTATGCAGATTTAACAAAGAGATTTATTGATTAAAATGTTTCATTTTTTAACACGTAATTTTAAATTTAAACCAAAAATTTCGGGCTTAAAGAAAATAAAATCATTAAAATGTCACAATGTTTGAAATTTCTTAAAAGGAGAGATCGATGAAAAAGGCTTGTGTTTTACTTTCTAGTTTGCTTTTGGCTTCTGCGCTTAGTGCAAAGGAGTTTGTTAGCGTTGGAACAGGCGGTATGACCGGAACATACTATCCAATAGGCGGAGCGATTTGTCGCTTGGTAAATAAAGATCCAAACATTAAATGCTCGGTTCAATCAACTGGTGGTTCTGTTTATAACGTAAATAACGTACTTAAAAAGGAGCTAAGCTTCGGATTTGTTCAAAGCGACGTTGTTTATGACAAATATAATGGCACTGGAAAATTTAGCGGCGCAGCTGATACAAATTTACGCTCTGTTGTGTCGATTTATCCAGAGCTTTTGGCGTTTGTTGTGGCTAAAGACGCAAATATAAAAAGCGTAGCTGATCTAGCTGGTAAGAAGTATAATGTTGGCAATCCTGGTAGCGGAAACGAGGTTACAACACTTGCTGTATTTAAGGCAAAAGGGCTTGATGTGGCAAATCTCGGACATCGCGGTGTTTTAACCGTTCAAGAGTGCCCACACGCACTAAAAGATAAAAAGATCGATGGATATAGCTTTGTTGTAGGACATCCAACTGCAAACATCACAGACGCTGCAAATTCGCTTCCTATTGATATCTTAAATATCGAGGGTAGCGAAATAGACGCTATGCTAAAAGAGTATCCATATTTTGCAAAGGGCGTGATACTAAAGGGTAGCTATGAGGGTGTAGATCACGACGTAAATACTATCGGCGTAAAGGCTGTTTTGGTAACAAACAAAGATATGAGCAACGCTAGTGTAAAAGCCGTGGTAAAAGCTATTATCGATAATTTTGATGAGTATAAAACACTTCATCCTGCGTTAAAATCTGTAACAAAAGAGAGTTTGATAGAGGGTCTTTCAGCTCCACTTCACCCAGCCGCACAAGATGTATTTAAAGAAGCAGGTATAATAAAATAATCTCAAATTTAGTAGTGCCAAACAAACAATCGGCACTACTAAGCTAAGTAAAATTTGATTTTTTGTATAATCTAGCCTTACAAAAAAATAAGGGGTAAAATGAAAGATACAAACGAGAACGAAGAGCAGTTTGTAGAGGTTAAAACACGAGAGATAGACTCCACGTTTTATAATTATTTAATAGCGGGAATTTGCTTTTTATGGTCGGCTTTTCAGCTTTATATAGCCTATTTTCCGCTTAATACAACAATATCAAGATCTTTGCACCTAGCATTTGCGGTTGCTTTGATATTTTTGCTATATCCAGTGAAATTTCATAAACAAGCTCATACAAAAGTACCATTTTATGATATTTTAGCCTTTATAGTTGGAATTTTTGTAGTGCTTTATCCAGCGATAGATTTTTATGGTCTTGCTGAACGTCCTGGCGATTATTTGAGTCGTGATATTATTATTGCTTGTATTGCTATATTGCTTTTAATAGAGGCTGGAAGACGAGTTTTAGGACCAGCTCTTGGCGTTATTTGTATCATATTTTTAGCCTATGACTATTTTGGTCAGTATATGCCAGATATCATTGCTCATCAGGGTGCTAGTTTGCAAAAATTAGCAGGACATATGTTTTTAACAACTGAGGGTGTTTTTGGTGTTCCTATCGGTGTTAGCGCTAGTTTTATATATCTTTTTGTGCTTTTTGGCTCACTTTTAGAGAGAGCCGGAGCAGGGCAGTATTTTATAAATTTAGCGTTTTCGTTACTTGGAAAATTTCGCGGAGGTCCAGCAAAGGCTTCGGTTATCGCAAGTGGTTTAACTGGTATGGTTAGCGGTAGCTCTACAGCAAACGTCGTAACGGTCGGCACTTTTACTATTCCACTAATGAAAAAGGCTGGACTAAGCAGGGTAAAAGCTGGAGCCATAGAGGTTGCAGCTGGTGTGAATGGTCAGCTTATGCCACCTATTATGGGTGCGGCTGCGTTTATAATAGCTGAATTTTTGGGTATGAGCTATACAAATGTTATGGTTGCTGCTGTTATCCCCGCGTTTGCGTGTTATATTTCGCTGTTTTTTATCGTGCATTTAGAGAGTTGTAAGCTTGGACTTAAGGGCATACAAGAGAGCGAATATCACTCAAGGTTTAAAATTTTTGTTAGTGGTCTTCACTATTTAATGCCGATTTTGGTGTTGCTTTACACGCTTTTAATCGCAAAAGAGTCTGCCATATCTGCTGCTTTTAATGCTATTGGATTTTTGTTTTTAATAATGGTCTTTCAAGAGCCTACAAAAAAACTAGCACAGGGTCAAAAGATAAGCAAATACGATGTTTTGGTTGGCTTTGAAGATATCTTTTGGTCTATGGTTGCAGCTGCAAAAAGTATGGCTACTATCGCGGCTGCTACGGCACTGGCTGGTATTATAGTTGGCTCTATATCCTTAACTGGTCTTGGTCAAGTCCTTTCAGATGTTGTAGAGCAATTAGCTGGAAACAACATACTTCTTATACTTTTGCTAACGGCTGTTATGTCATTGGTGCTTGGTATGGGGCTTCCAACGACTGCAAACTACATTGTTGTCTCAAGTCTTGTAGCACCTGTAATTTTGCTTTTGGCTTATAAAAATGGCTTTTTAGTTCCTGCAATTGCTGCTCATATGTTCGTGTTTTACTTTGGAATTTTAGCCGATGACACGCCACCTGTTGGTATAGCAGCATACGCAGCAGCAGGCATAGCAAAGGCAAATCCAGTAACCGTTGGTTTGCAAGGGTTTTTCTATGATTTACGCACAGCGATACTTCCGTTTGCATTTTTCTTTAATAACAAACTAATGCTCATAGAAAGCGTAAATCCAAACGATCCTTTGGACGCAAAAGGTATTGTATGGATGAGTAATCCGCTTGAAATAGGTCTGGTTTTCATAATGGCGATAATTGGTATGTTCGCGTTTAGCTCGATTCTGCAAGGTTATTTTGTAACCAAAATCAGGCTTTGGGAGCGTCTGCTTCTAATCCCGGTTGTCCCACTAACTCTTGTGCCAAATATCTGTTCTAAATACTCAATCATACCAAATGAGTATGTGGGATATTTAATAGGTGCTGCGATTTATGCGTTTGTGTTTATGACCCAGTGGATGAAAAATTTATCTGATAAAAAACTAGCTTAAGCTATGCCGTCAAATTTGGCGGCATACTATTTAGCATTTTCTCGCGTTCTCTAAAATCAGGCATAACTCTTTGGATAAAATCATAAAAGCTTTTTTGATGATGTGGATATATTAGGTGGGTTAGTTCGTGAAGGATGACATATTCTATTAAATTTACAGGTTTTTCTAGCAGGTTTAAATTAAGATTTATGTAACCTTTTTTGCAGTTGCAGCTCCCCCAGCGAGTTTGCATTTTTCGTATTGATAGACGATTTACACTTTTATTTATCAGTGGTAAAAATTTAGCCATAGTGTCGCTAAACAATTCCTTTGCCTTTGTCTTTTGAAATTTCTCTAAACTCTTTTGATTGGGAGCTAAAATTTTAGCTTCGTATATATTAACACCAGTTATATTTTCTTTAAATTCTAACTTATATAACTTTCCAAGATATAAAATTTCATCATCTTTTGGTAGATTTTTAGCTATTTTTTCGTGTGTTGATTTTAGCCATTCTTTGTGTTGTTCTAAGAAATTTATGGCTAATTTTTGCGTTGTGTAAAATGGTAGAGTGAGCGAAATTTTCGTATCTTTGCTCACTCTAAGGTGTAAGTTTTTAACGCCTTTTTTAAATTTCAAAGTGATATCAAACTCATAAAATTTGATACAAACTATCTTTTGCATTTTTGGCTTAAGCCACATCTTCCTTTGCTTTTATTTGAGCTGAAGTCTTATGCAAAAGTGTGTATGCGATAAATACAAATGCAAGAATACACGAAACAATTAGCGCATAAAATCCACCATCCCAGCCAAACTCATCGACTAATTTTCCCATAACCCAACCAGCACTAGCAGAGCCTAGTAGATATCCAAAAAGGCCAGTTAAGCCAGTTGCAGTGCCTGTAGCAACTTTTGGAACAAGGTCAGCAGCCTGAAGTCCTATCATCATAACCGGACCATATATTAAAAATCCAATGGCTATTAGACATAGGTTATCAACAAGCGGATTTCCGGCAGGATTTTTCCAGTAGATTACGATAGCTATTAGCACACCAACCATAAAAAATAGCATAGGTGGTGCTCTGTGTCCTTTAAACACCTTATCGCTTAAGTATCCACTGGCTAACATACCAAAAATTCCAGCGTATTCATAAAGCATATATGCCCAGCCAGTTTTATCAAATGTAAAGTGCTTAACCTCTTTTAAGTATGTTGGAGCCCAGTCTATTACGCCATACCTTATGAAATATACAAATACGTTTGCAATGGCTATAGCCCAAAGAAATTTGTTATTGATGATGTATTTATAGAAGATGTCTTTTGCACTAAGAGTGTGTGCTGACTCTGTTTTATGTGTGACTTTTTCGCCCTTGTACTCTTCTATTGGAGGAAGTCCTTGTGACTCTGGCGTATCTCTCATTAGGAAGAATATGATAAATGCAATCACAATAGCAATAAGTGCAGGTAGGTAAAATAGCGACTGCCAAGCCCCAAATATAGCAATGCCAAGTATCGCAAGAGGTCCGATAAGTCCGCCACCAAGATTGTGTGATACGTTCCACCAGCTCCACCAAACGCCACGCTCTGATGAGCTAAACCAGTTTGTCATAGTTTTGGCACCAGGAGGATATCCCATACCTTGAAACCAGCCGTTAAATGCGGCTAAAACCACCATTATACTAATGCTAGAAAGCACACCTGGAACAAGACCAAAGATAAGGCTTATAATGGCTGAGCCTATCAGACCTA
The DNA here is from genome assembly GCF_013372205.1 of Campylobacter mucosalis. Taxonomy (NCBI): domain Bacteria; kingdom Pseudomonadati; phylum Campylobacterota; class Epsilonproteobacteria; order Campylobacterales; family Campylobacteraceae; genus Campylobacter; species Campylobacter mucosalis. Next base: position 1,209,907 of record NZ_CP053831.1, on the reverse strand, counting down.
TCGTGATGAAGTATTTTGGGTTTGCTCTATCTGAAACGTTGCCCATTATAAATTTAGAAAAGCCATAAGCCAGAGATAACGCAACGCCGATACTTCCTAGCTGTGCTTTTGTAAAACCATACTCCTCGATAAGATGAGGCATTGCAAGAGAGAAATTCTTGCGGATTAGGTAGTAGGCAGCATATCCTAAAAATACACCGGCAAACACTTGCCAACGCAATTTTTTATAGTGCGAATCTACCTCTTGTGGTGCGACCTTATGCTCTGAAGGAGCGGACGCTTTTAGAAATGAGAACACTAAATATCCTTTTTGTGAAATTTAAAAATGGCATTTTATCAAAAGAAATCTTAAATTTAATTTTCATTTATTATAAAATTTTAAGTTAAACAAGTCTTTTTGACTCCCATTTTCTACTTTTCCATCTGTATGTATTTACAAGTCCTCTAACCCACTCATCAGCACAAAAGCCTATCCAAACGCCTATTATCCCCCAATTTAGCACTATGCCAAGATAGTATCCAAGTGGCAAACTAAGCCCCCACATAAATATTAGCCCCGTCATAAGCGGAAATCTCGCATCTCCACTGGCACGTAGGGCATTTACCATTACTATGTTAAATGTTCTGCCAATCTCAAGCGCAATAGATAGAGTAAAAAGTGGTAGCATTATGGATTTTAGCTCGTCATTTAAGCCAAGCTCAAGCATAATAAAATTTTTAGAAAAATACATAATAAGCACAACTATTGCCGTTGCGATTATGCCGTATTTTAGTGCGTTAAATGTGCGTTTGTATGCGTCATCAAACTGCTTAGCACCAACTAAATGACCGACGATTACCTCATTTGCCACGCTCATACTAGCCCCACAAAGCATAATTAAAAGCGAAATTTGAAAATAGATTGTTTGCACCGATAGCGACGCCTCGCCCATTGACGCCACAAATCCAAAAGCGACCATATACTGAGCCATCCAGAGCAAATTTTCACCAGCACTAGGCAAACCAACGTGTAAAATTTTACGTAAAATTTCAAACGGCAAGGCAAGAAGTCTTTTTAAATAAATTCTAACTCCTGCTAAATATTTAATCATAAAAAATAGCACTATAAGCCCTATAAAACGCCCAACTATCGTAGATATCGCAACTCCTTTAAGCCCATAATTTGGCAGATCAAACCAGCCAAAAAGTGCGATAGCGTTTCCAAAAAGTGTTATTAAATTCATTAAAAGTGAAACTATCATAACTGCTGTTGCTAAGTTATAAACCCTTAAAATAGCTGCCATAACCATACCAATACCGTCAAAGCAAAGTGCCCAGCCAAGCATATGAAGGTATACAAAACTCTCGTTTCTTAGCTCACTTGGAACATTTAAAAGCTCTAAAATTTTATAACCAAAAAAGTAAATAAGCATAGCACAGCTAAGCCCTAAAAGCGTATTAAACGTAAGACTAGCGTGTATTACGCGTTTTGCTAAGTGTTTGTTTTTTGCACCAAGTGCTTGAGCGACGACTATGGAGCAACCAACACTAAGAAAGCTAAAAATGGTCATAAAAAGATCCATTACCTGATTTCCAGCACCCATAGCACCAACAAGATGAACGCTTACTTTTGTGACCATATAAGTGTTTATTATAAGCGTCGCAAAGTGTAAAAACATATCGATAAATATTGGGATTGTTAGTTTTTTTAAACTTAGCGGTTTGTTTTGTTGCATAAATTTCCTTTAAAGCGGTTGATTCTACCAAAAATTTACTTTATAAAAGCACAATATGTTACGTTTGTAAAATTTTAAAGCTGAAATTTACGACAAAATACGTTAAAAATAAGCAGGCTTTAGTATAATCATAAAAAAATCAAATTTTAATGGATATATAATGGATAAGAAAAAATTTACATCAAAATGGGCGTTTATAATCGCTTGTGTCGGCTCAGCAGTTGGTATGGCAAATGTTTGGGGTTTTCCGTATAAGCTGGGCACAAATGGCGGAGGTGCGTTTTTGCTAATTTACCTGTTTTTTATAGCACTTTTTGCATACGTGGGACTTTCAGCTGAGTACGCCATAGGTAGACGCGCAAAGACTGGGACGCTTGGCTCGTATGAATACGCTTGGAGCTCGGGCGGATACCCAAAAATAGGTAAAATTTTGGGCTGGATACCGCTTGTTGGTTCGCTTTGTATTGCCATTGGTTATGCTGTTATCATATCTTACGTGTTAAAAGCACTATTTCAAGCCATAGACGGATCGCTAATGAGCGTGGATACTGCGACTTGGTTTGGCTCGTTTGCCTTTACTCCTTACTCTGTCGTGCCATTTCACGCTATCGTCGTTGTAGGCACACTTTTGACGCTATTTTTTGGTGCAAAAAGCATTGAGAAGACAAATAAAATTATGATGCCTTTGTTTTTTATCCTCTTTACGATTTTGGCCATAAGAGTTATGTTTTTTGATGGAATTTTACAGGGGTATAAATTTTTATTTATCCCTGATTTTACGAAGTTAGCAGACCCTATGGTTTGGGTTGTGGCTATGGGTCAGGCGTTTTTTTCTCTTTCTATAACTGGCTCTGGTATGCTTGTTTATGGAGCGTATCTTTCAAAGAGCGAGGATATCGTAGATAGTGCCAAAAAGACGGCGATGTTTGATACTATAGCCGCTATGGTTGCAGCCCTTGTGATAATCCCGGCTGTTTTTGCATTTGGTATGAACCCTGCTGGTGGGCCTGGACTTCTTTTTGAAACTCTCCCAAAGGTGCTTCAGCAGATGCCTGGTGGACAAATTTTTGCCATTATTTTATTTACGGCGGTAGTTTTTGGTGGGATTACATCGCTTCAAAATATGCTTGAAGTTGTGGCTGAAAGTCTTTTGCATAAATTTCCAAATTTAAAGCGTAGTATCGTTTTGGCTGGGCTTTGTGTGGTTTGTTTTGGCGTTGGCGTAACAATGGAAAATATCCAAAAATGGGGTCCTTGGATGGATTTTGTGGCAAACTATATAATCCCAGTTGGTGCGATAATAGGTGCTATATCGTGGTTTTGGATTATTAAAAAAGATGAAATTTTAGATGAGATAAACACAGGTGCGCATACAAAACGCACTCATACGTGGTATAAAATCGGTCGATATTTTTACACGCCAATAGCTCTTACGATATGTATAATGGCGTTTATTATTGGCTTTTAAGGGTAAAATTTGGCTTTAATTGATTTAATAGAAGTTAGTAAAAAATTTGGTGCAAACGAAATTTTAAACGAGGTTAGCCTAAGCATAAATGAAAACGAGCGAGTGGCGATAATCGGTAAAAATGGCGGTGGCAAAAGCACTTTGATGAAAATCATCAGTGGTGCTTATGAGGTTGATAGTGGGCGAGTGATACGTCAAAATGGCATAAAGATTGAGATGCTAGCTCAAATGCCAAAATTTGATGATGGTTTAAATGTAAAAGACGCCCTAAATTTAGAGCTAAAAGAGATTTTTGACGCAAGAGATGAGTATTCGCAAGTTTCAGAAAAACTAGCACACGACCCTAAAAACAAAGAGCTTCATGACAGAGCCGATGAGCTTATAAAATTTATTGAAAGTAAGGACGGCTGGGACATTGAGCGAAATATTGAGCGTGTGCTTGAATATTTTAGCTTAAAAGAGTATGAAAATCGCCTTGTAAATAGCCTAAGTGGTGGCGAGGTTAGACGCGTGGCACTTGGTGCTTTAATCCTTAAAAAGCCAGATATTTTACTTCTTGATGAGCCGACAAACCACCTTGACGTTTATATGGTTAGATTTTTAGAAGATATGCTTAAAAACTCGAAGCAGACGATAGTTTTTATAAGCCACGACCGCTATTTTATAGACGCTATTGCGACTCGTAGCATTGAGATTGAGGACGCAAAAATTAGAAATTTTGACGGCGGATACGCTTATTATTTAGAAAAAAAGCAGGAAATTTTAGCAAGTTTAGCTAAAACTCACGAGACGCTTTTAAAGACGTTAAAAGGCGAAGAAGAATGGCTAAGACGTGGTGTGAAAGCACGTTTAAAACGCAACGAAGGGCGAAAAGAGCGAGTGCTTGCAATGCGTGAAGAGGCTAAAAAAAATCCCGGCGTAATTAGGCGGGTAAAATTAGAGCTTGAACGTGCTCAAAAGAGTTTTAATCAAGGCGGACTAAATGAAAACCGCAAAAAAATGCTTTTTGAGATTAAAAATTTAAGCATAAAAATGGGGCAAAAAGAGCTAATCTCAAATTTTAACGCAAGGGTTTTACAAGGCGAAAGAATAGCCATTGTCGGTAAAAACGGCTCAGGCAAAAGCACACTTTTAAAGACGCTTCTTGGCGAGTTGGTGCCAAATAGTGGCGAGATAAAGCGTGGCGATGTTAGGATTGGCTATTTTGATCAAAACCGAACTGAGTTAAGCGATGAGAAAAGTCTAATTGAGGTTTTTTGCCCAAATGGTGGCGATATCGTGCAGGTTCGTGGGCGAAATATGCACGTTTATGGCTATCTTAAAAATTTTCTCTTTCCAAAGGAATTTTTAGATAAACCAGTTGGCGTTTTAAGTGGTGGCGAAAAGCACAGGGTGGCACTTGCGCTTCTTTTTACAAAAGAGTATGACGTGCTGGTGCTTGATGAGCCGACAAATGACCTTGATATCGCTACGATTAACATCCTTGAAGAGTATTTGCAAAGTTTTAGCGGCGCTATTATTTTTGTCAGCCACGACCGTTATTTTGTGGATAAAATTTCAAATAAACTTTGGGCGTTTAGCGGCGCTAAGATTGATGTTATACATAACGAATACAGCGTTTATTTAGAGCTTGAAGATGAGTTAAATGAGCTAAGTGAGTTTGAAAAAACAGCAAACAATCAAAGCGAAGCTCAAACCAAGCAAAAAAGTGGCGTAAAACTAAGCTATAAACAGAGTAAAATTTTAAACGAATATCCTGATTTAATAGATGAGTTAAATGAAAAGATTAAAAGATTACAAAACGATTTAGCTGACCCAAAAATCTATCAAGATGTTGGAATTTCAAAGCTTTATGATGAGCTTGAAGCGAGTAAAAATGAGCTTGAAAGATTAGAAAATGAATACTTTGAAGTGCTTGAGATTGCTGAGAATTTAAATACATAAAGGAGAGAAAATGAGAATTTTACTGGTTTGTTTCGCGATTTTTGCCATATCTTTTGGGCAAAATTTAGACGATAAATTTAGACAGGCTGTTCGTGCTTTTAATGATGCAAACTGCACAGAGGCTGCCAAAATTTATGAGGAATTGGTAGAAAAAGGTCACATTGAGGCAATTTATAACTACGCTTGGATGAGGGAGAAAGCAAGCTGTGTAGAGGGTGATTATAAGGACGCGATATCCTTGTATGAACGTGCGATAAAAGAAGGGGATGATCGTATTAAGGCACTTGCTAGTTACCGAATGGGACTGCTTTTTGCCACGGGCAGAGGAGTTGAACAAGATGTAACTCAAGCCAAGGAATTTTGGCAGACTTCAGAGAATTTGGGTTATGCTCAGGCTAGCTACTCTCTTGGTATGCTTTACTATCAGGGCATGGATGGTAAAAAGGATGAAAATATCGCGCGTGAATACTTCAAAAAAGCGTGTCAAAGTGGCGTAAAACAGGCTTGTGTGTTTTCTGAAAAAATAGGAAAGTGATGATTTAGTTTGGATTAAATTTTACTCATTTACCTTTTTCTGATATGTTAAAAGGAGCTTAAAAAATTTAAAAGGATCTTTATGAACATATCAAAAACACAAAAATTTAATCCATCAGTTTTTTATCCGTCCATTTTTATAATATCTTGTGTTACGATTTTTTCGCTAATTTTTCCTGAGCTTTCGGCGAAATTTTTTAAAGATATACAAAATTTCATTACAGATAAATTTGGCTGGTTTTATGTCCTAGCAATAGCTATCATAGTTGTTTGCGTGTTAGTTTTGGGACTTAGTAGATTTTCAAGCATAAAACTTGGTGCTGATCATACAAAGCCTGAGTTTAGCAATGTATCGTGGTTTGCTATGCTTTTTGCGGCTGGTATGGGTATAGGGCTGGTGTTTTTTGGCGTGAGCGAACCGCTTATGCACTTTTTAAATCCTCCAACAGGCGAACCTAATAGCGATTTTGCCGCTAGACAAGCGATGAATATAACATTCTTTCACTGGGGCATAAGTGCTTGGTCGGTTTATGCTATTGTTGCTCTTATTTTGTCGTTTTTTGCATACAGACACAACCTGCCTCTTACGCTTCGCTCGGCGTTTTATCCTATTATAGGCGATAAAATTTATGGCAAACTAGGAGATACTATCGATACGTTTGCCACGATTTCTACGCTTTTTGGTGTCGCTACGTCGCTTGGATACGGTGTTGTGCAGGTAAATGCCGGACTCTCTTATGTTTTTAATTTGCCTAGCATGAATATCACGCTACTTATCGTTTTGACATCACTTGCGACCATCTCGGCGGCAAGTGGCGTTGATAAAGGCATTAAAATTTTATCAAACACAAATATTATCGCAGCCGTCATATTTGTGCTTTTGGTGCTATTTTTAGGTGATACGACTCTGCTTTTAAAAACGCTTGTTCAAAACAGCGGAGAGTATATCTCAACGCTAATTTCAAATACGTTTAATCTTTACGCATACGAGAGGGCAAATGAGAGTTGGCTTGGCGGTTGGACGCTACTTTACTGGGCTTGGTGGCTTTCTTGGTCGCCATTTGTCGGGCTTTTTATAGCTAAAATTTCAAAAGGTAGAACGATAGGCGAGTTTGTGGTTGGTGCGTTATTTGTCCCAACTGGTTTTACGTTTGTTTGGATGACATTTTTTGGCAATAGTGCTATAAGCCTAGTTCAAGGTGGTTTTGTAGAACTTGCACAGGCGGTAAATAGCGACATCTCTACGGCTATTTTTGTCTTTTTAGCTAAATTTCCAATGGCTAAAATTTTAAGCGTTATTGCTATTTTTATGGTTGTGATATTTTTTGTAACCTCTGCTGATTCAGCCGCTATGGTTATAAATATGCTTTGTTCAAACGGCTCTGATAAAACTCCACTTTGGCAGAAAATTTTCTGGGGAGTTACAATAGGCGTGGTGTCTTGTGCTTTGATGCTTGGCGGTGGTCTTGCCTCGCTTGGAGCGATGACGATAGTTGCAGCCTTGCCATTTACGATAGCTTTGCTGTTTGCGATATTTGGGCTATTTAAAGCACTTAGGGTTGATATCATAAAAAAGCAAAGCCAGGAAATTTCAAATATGCCCTTAAGTGATCTTTCAAAGCCTTGGCAGGAGCGACTTAAGGCGATGATAGCACTTCCAAATAAATTTCACGCGGATAAATTTTTAAGCAATGTCGTTATAGTTTCACTTGAAAAACTAAGAGCGGAGTTTGAGATTAATGGCTTAGAAGCAAAGGTAAAGGTTGATGAAAAGGCTAAATTTGCAAGGCTTATAGTGGGGCTTGGTGATGAGATGGATTTTGTTTACGGCATAAAGCTTGTTAGGCGTGAAAGCCCAGATTACACGCAAGTTTTAAATGGCGATGATATTTATTACCGTGCTGAAGTTTATCTAAAAGAGGGCGGTCAGGATTATGATGTGCTTGGCTGGAGCGAAGCTACGCTCATAAACGATGTCATTGAGCAATACAGAAAGCATATGCAGTTTTTACACACGATAAGGGGAAGTTAAGTGTGAAAATTGTGAGAAAGTGCTGACTTTGCCGTTTCTTATAATGGTTGGCGATAAAGACACGAGAGTTTCGCCAAATTAATCTGAAATTTTACACGAAGGATTGCTAAAAGTTGGTGCAAAAAGTAGCTTATTCATCGTCAAAGGTGCCGAGCACGGCGGAGCACACTGGGCTTAAAATGTAAAAAATTAACCGCACGAGCCAAATTTTGGCTCGTTTGTGCTAAAATTTTAAAAAACTCAAAACATTTTTATTATATAATCAACCCTTTACAAAAAAGGAAATTGTATGAACCGAAATTCTTGGAGCTCAAGACTAACTTACATTTTAGCTGTTGCTGGGGCGACCGTCGGCTTTGGTGCGACTTGGCGTTTTCCGTATCTTGTGGGACAAAATGGCGGCGGAGCTTACGTGCTTACGTTTTGCATGGCGATGGTAGCAATAGGAATTCCAATGATTCTCGTTGAAAACGCGATAGGTAGGCGTTTAAAGGTAAATGCCGTTGACGCTTTTGGCGGTAGTGCGAATGGCAAACGAGTAAGTTCATACTGGAAGATAGTCGGCTGGATGGGGCTTGTCGGTGCGTTTGGGATAATGGCTTATTATATGGTCATAGGTGGCTGGGTGTTAAACTACATAGCACAAATTTCATTTGGTATGCTTGATCTTTCAAACACACTTGATTTTAAAACCACGACCGCTTTTTACGAGCAAAATATCGTTAGCAACCCACTTGCTATTAGTTTTGCAACCCTTGTTTTTGTGCTTATAAACTATATCATTTTAGTCCAAGGTGCGGTTAAGGGTATTGAACGGTCGGCGAAGTATCTTATGCCTCTTTTGTTTTTGCTTATGCTTACGATGGTGTTTAAAAATATCACTCTTGAAGGTGCGTCTGAAGGGATTAAATTTTATCTTACTCCCGATTTTTCAAAGATAAATATGAAGCTTTTTATTGATGTTTTAGGGCAGGTATTTTTTGCGCTTTCGCTCGGGTTTGGCGTGATGATAACGCTATCAAGCTTTGTTAAAAAAGATGAAAATTTGGTCAAAATTTCAATCATAACAGGAATTTTAAATACCGCAATTGCCGTTTTGGCAGGATTTATGATCTTCCCTTCGCTTTTTACATTTGGTATAGAGCCAAATAGCGGCCCAAGCCTTGTTTTTAAAAGCCTTCCGATAGTGTTTTCAAATATGTGGGCTGGGGAGTTTTTTGCGGTTGCGTTCTTTACGCTTCTTATGATAGCAGCGCTTACTACGTCGCTACCTATCTATGAGGTTATCATTACAACAATTCAAGAAAAATTTAAAATTCGTAGAAAAAGAGCCATTTTTATAGTGCTTGGTGGCATTTTCGTGCTTGGGAATTTGCCTAGTCTTATGGCTACAAATTTGCTCTCTGATGTTACAATTTTTGGCAAAAACATCTTTGACGCTTATGACGCTATAAGTGCTACGATATTTTTTATCTTAACCTCTCTTGGTTGTGTTATTTTTGTGGGTTGGGTGCTTAAAGATGAGGCTAAAAAGGAGATTTTGCAAGGAAGCCAAAGATATGCAAAACTTATCGGAATTTGGTATTTTTATATAAAATATATCATACCATTTTTGATTTTGGTTGTATTTGTAAGTAGTTTTTATGATAATTTTTTAAGGTAGTTTATGATCTATTTTTTGGTTTTTATATATTTTTTGTATGTTTTTTTAAGGTGCTTTTTTGCGATTTTGCAGATAAATTTTATAAAAAATGCTAGTTTAAAAAAGGCGGTTGTTTTAAGTGATGATGAGTATAAAAATGCGGCAAATATCGCCATACAAAATCAGAAATTTGAGCTAACTAGCCTTATTTTTAATGCTCTTGTTGCTATTTTTTGGATTGTTTTTGGTCTTAAAATTTTATACGCTTATGTCGTTACTGACGATACTATTGCTCAAAATATAGCTTTTGCTATGGCGTTTGTGTTTATAAATTTAGTTATTGATTTGCCGTTTAATATTTATGAGAAATTTATAAAAGATAAAAAACAAGGGTTTTCAAACCTAACACCAAAAATTTTCATAGTTGATACGATAAAATCGCTACTTTTAACGCTTGTTTTTGGCTCTGGTTTTATTTGGATTATCTTAACTTGCATAGATTTTTTAGGCGAGTTTTGGTGGCTTTGGGCATTTTTTATCAGTTTTGGCATCATAATTGTTATAAATTTAAT